>JACQOU010000437.1 GCA_016207775.1 Deltaproteobacteria bacterium | reverse complement strand
GCCCACCAGCACTTCAAAACGAGTGTTTAGGTCGGCCGACACAACGCCATGGAAATTTAAGCCAATCATCATCAGCAAAAACAAGCTTCTAACCAAATTTCACCTCTCATCCAGGCCAAAGGCTTTATCATATTTCGTATTGCTTAAGCAAGCGGACTGGAAACGAGTGAGGTCTTTTAAAAGAACCTTTCCTAAGGACTCATGTCAAAGGATTGTACGTAAACGTAATCGGGAAAGAGTGCTTTCCGAAATCATTGTTTAGACAGCAAAACATTGTGAAAAGTGTCGACTTTATAGCAATTGTTCTTTGTTTCGCGAAAGCGTAACATTTTGGGTATCGAGGAGAATCCATGAAGAACGTTTTTAGCTTCGTTTTACTGTTCTTATTCTGCATTCCCGCAATGGCCGGCTCGCTCACGATGCGCTGTAAGAATTCGACGGGTGAAAATCAATTCGGCAATAGGCTGATATTAAACGCCCTCTATGTTGTTCAATCGATGACGTCTTCAAAATTCAACAAATTTCGTTCATCCTATATAACCATTTCTGGAGTGTATCGAACGGTATTGTATTATGAGTTTGCCAATCCGAATGAAAATGAAGCTTTCAACCGCGTTGCTCCAGGTTCCATCGTGGATATTGCATTTGTAGCAAATGGAAGTCCACGTCCATCGGATTTAAGCTGGATTGAAATCGATAAAACGATTACCCCTACGTCGAATTGCACTATTGTCCAGTGAAGAGCAATGAATAGCCACACGTAGGAGAACCCCCTAGTCCGCTAAGGGCCCGTCCAGAAATTACTTGCCTCTTTTGGCGCGAAGCTTGGGGTCAGATTTGGACGAGCCTACCCAACAAAACCCGAGGCATACTGACCGTATGTTGAGGGTTTTGTGAATGAGGATCGTTCAAAGATGGCCCCAAGATGCGATGCCAAAAAGGCAAGTAATTTCTGGACGGGCCCCAAGTTGCCATCACAACGTTACTTCTTATGATAATATTAATAAGATCAAGTTCTTTGCTCTAAATTTAAAAACATGAGCACTCTGAACTGCAGCAAACGAGAGGTTGTTTTCTTATATCCCAATCCATACGGCGTCGGGATCCGTCGGCTAACAACAATCAATAACATGCCCTTAGCTTTGCTTTGCTTGTCTGCATTCTTAGAAAAGCATGGCATCCCAACTAGGATTATTGATACAAGGGCCGAAGATTTCCGCTCATACGACTACGCTAAAGCGCTTTATGTAGGCATCACAGTTCTCACAGGAGGGATGATAAAAAATGGTTTGGAATTAGCTCGCTATGTTCGAAATACAAGACCCGATCTACCTATCGTTTGGGGTGGCGTTCATCCGTCCTCTCTGCCCGTGCAGACGGTGGAACATCCACTGATTGATGCGGTATGCGTGGGAGAGGGGGAGCGCGTTGCGCTGAAGCTGGCACAAAATCTGATGTCTGGTGGAAAGATGGAGGATATTGCCGGTATCGTAACAAAATCCTCCGGGCTCCATAAGCAACCGTGGTTGAATATGGATGAAATACCGGCTCTTCCATACGACAAACTCAACTTGCCCTTGTACAAGAGTAGTACCTATTTTGAGTTTCCGACAAGTCGAGGTTGTCCCCACCAATGTATTTTTTGTTACAACCAGGCTTTTAACAAGGATTCCACACTGAACCAACCGAGTTTTCGTATGCAATCGTCTCTGCACGTGCTCGATCAGCTCGAACGTGTTGCGCATCAATATCCTGTAAGTACTGTCGGCTTTATAGAAGATAACTTCTTTGCGAAACGGAGCCGCGTTTCTGAAATTGCTGAAGGCATCGTTCGCAAAGGACTGAAATTCAGTTGGTTTGCAAACGGGGTAGCGAGCTATTTTCGCAACTACGACGATGAGTTTATGTGCCTGCTGCGCAAGAGCGGTTGCTTTAGAATTGACATCGGAGGCGAATCCGGCTCCCCAAAAATCTTAAAAAAAGTGGGCAAAGGTACGGTTCCGGAGGATATTATCCACTCCGCAATCAAGTGTGCCAAGAACGGGATCAGGTGCAGTTACAGTTTTATCATCGGATGGCCTGATGAAACCGACGAAGACCGCGACATGACACTTGCCATGATTGATCGCTTAGCTAGAGAAGCACCACAGATGTGGATTAATGCTATTTACGTAATCACAGCGTTTCCTGGAACAGCCTATTTGGATGAGGCGATCCAAAAGGGCTTTTCTCCACCTGATAATCTTGAAGGCTGGGCAGAATATCTTTTTGCAGTTGACGCAGAAAAACAGACGCCGTGGCATGATAAGAAAAAACGTGAGACTCTCATGACGATTGCGCGACTCTCGAAGACAGATTTCCTGCAGAACAGTTACTCCCGGCCTTTCAACGGACGTCTTAAGAACATAGCGTTTCGACTCATGTCTTACGATGCCAAACTCAGATGGAGATTTCGCTTTTTCGGTTTCCCCTATGAGTGGAAGATTTGGGATTCTGTTTTCAGAAAAAATCAGAAGTTCTAATTTGCACGCTTCGCTTAATAAGTGAAACTGGAACAGGACAGAATGAAAATAAGACTGCTACACATTTCCGCAGGGAACCTGTTTGGTGGTGTGGAGGATATGCTTCTTACGTTTGCAAAATACTCGTATGTTTGTCCCGACATCCAGCAGGACTTTGCCTTGTGCTTTGATGGATGCCTAAGTGCCGAGTTGCACAGGATCGGATCGCCCGTTCATCTGTTGGGCAAAGTGAAAACACGGTTCCCTTGGACAGTGCACCAGGCACGACGCAATTTAAGGCAATGGATGAATCAATCAAGCTACGACGTAGCCATTTGCCATAGCGCTTGGCCCCATGCTCTTTTTGGCCCGGTTGTCCTAAGGATGCGCACACCCCTTGTTTACTGGGCCCACGACATCCCCAGTGGTAAACATTGGATTGAATGGTGGGCTAAGAGAACATTGCCTGACCTCGTCTTATCTAACAGTCATTTCACTGGGCGTTCTACTGCCCGTCTTTTTCCCAATAAACCGCACACCATTTATTGTCCTGTGGAACCACTGAATTTTACCCAAAAAGACCAGCTGCGAAGCAGCCTAAGGCAGCGGTGGGATACCCCTCAAGATGCAGTCGTGATTTTGTTGGCGAGCCGCTTAGAAACCTGGAAGGGACATCATCTGCTGTTGGAGGGACTGAAAAAATTAGACAATCGGAAAAATTGGACCTGCTGGATAGTGGCTCATGTTCAAAGGCCTGCCGAGGATATCTATTTGAAGGCCCTTCAGAGTAAGCTCAAAGAAACAGGGATGCAGAATCGAATTCGTTTTATTCCTAATTACAGCAATTCTCTTTTAGCTGCTTCGGACATTTACTGCCAACCCAACACGTCACCTGAACCCTTCGGAATTGCTTTTATAAAGGCACTGTATGCCGGAGTTCCGGTAGTCACGACAAATCTGGGGGGCTTGACAGAGATTATTGAACCAAGCTGTGGACTCCAAGTGCAACCGACCGCAGAAGAAGTTGCCGATGCACTGCAAACCCTGATGGATCAGCCCGATCTGTATCAAAAGTTCAAGAGAAACGGACCGGTTCGCGCCAAGCAGCTTTGCGATCCGCAGGCCCAATTAGCAAAATTTCAGACACTCATGTTTGGTCTTATGGAGAAAGTAAAGGGACCCAATGCCAACCCAAAATATCAGTCACTCAGCGTCTCGTGAGGCGGACTTGCCGGAAACAACGGTAACTCGCGCCCGATTGAGTCGCGGCGCAAGCAACAATTCTATCTATGGAATGGTTCGCGATGCGCTCGTTCGATTGTCAATAACAGGTGAAACATTAGTTGATGTAGGTTGTGGCGAAGGAAAACTTTGGGACTTTCTTTCGGGCCAGTTTGAGCGTTACATTGGAATCGATATCCTTCAGCATAAGAGCGGTTTTCCTGGGGTCTTTGTTCAAGCCAACCTGGATGTTCAGCCAATACCTCTTCCCTCTAATAGTGCAAATGTTGTCACGGCGGTTGAGGTGATTGAGCATCTAGAAAATCCAAGGGCCTTCATGAGGGAACTAGTAAGAATAGTCAAACCTAACGGTTGGGTCATTGTCACTACGCCCAATCAAGCCAGTCTTTTAAGCAAGTTTACCTTCATTTTAAAAAATCAGTTCAATGAGTTTCAAGACAGCAGTTACCCTGCACACATTACGGCGTTGCTAGAGAGCGATTTGCTGCGTCTAAATAAAGAATGTTTTCTCGGCAAGGTTGGAACGTACTATAGCCTTCGCGGGAGGGTTCCTTTCACCGCTTCACAATTTCCGAAGTTCTTAAGCCGACTTTTTCCGCGAGCATTTTCCGATAATATTTTGGTAATCGGTTGTAAAGTTTCAGATTACTAAGTTCCCCATCACAAAGACAACTTCAGTACTTGCTATCGAATCGGAATGTACATGCCCATCTTAGTCAAACAATGCTTCATTCCTGTCAAGAGCACTACCCGCCCGCCATTGGAAGTGCATTGTTCTTCCGTGATGGGGTTGTGGTCCATCGTAGGAGTGGGAGCAACTGTAGACGTAGGTGCCTGCCCGGGAGGAACCGTAGCCATTGGCGAAGGCTTTGGATAAGCATATAAAGCAATGCTGCCCACACCGACCGCTAAGACAACAAACATTTTTAATAGAAGACTTTTCATTGATTTGACTCCTGTCTGCCTAATATCGATAGTATATTTTAAATTGCTGCAAATGAAAAAGCCAAGCAAACACTGATCAATTAGAATTTATCTAGCGAGTCTTCAACAATGAAAATGGGGCCGGTGGAGCGGTCACGTTCCCATGCTTTAACAGTGAATTTGCTCGACCTTGGATGGAAAACAATTGCCCAATTGCCATCCAGGTCAGGAATCGAGGAATAGACCAACCCACCGCTTTCAATGGCTAGAGCCGTATGTGGTGTATGTGGCGCAATTGTCCCCGCGACTACAGCATATCCGTTGCTGCTGAACTTATATGAGATATTAATTTCTGTACTCCAAGCAAAACTGGATACGACCAAGAGCAAGCACGTAATCAGGTTAAGTTTCATTTTGGCCTCCGTAAGACAAATTTTGACATAACGAACAGTCTTTGCAAGCGGTTGTCTTATCCGCAGCTACCCATCGCATCGAGCCAATGCTTGGTTGGAGAGATAATCTTTCGCTCTTTCATGTCAAACAAGGCCAGTGAATACTCCGCTCGGCAGCAGATATCCCCTTGTCCATCCACCATACTTTGATACACCTTAAAAATTCTTTTCTTAAAACCAGAGCCGTAAGTTTCAACCCTTAGAGTCTGTCCAAGCCGAAGCTCCTTACGAAACTCAATTTGGATACGCAAAACGATTGGACCCACGCCCTGTGCATGCACTACCTCGTAACCATAACCATGGTTCTTCGTAAATTCCCATCTGGCCTGTTCAAATATTTGGAGATAAGCGGCATGGTTGACATGCCCGTAGCTATCAAGCTGCGACTGCTGAATCGTCGTTTCAAAAAGGTGCTTCTGTTGCGGCATGCCGTGATTCAACCGCGGCATATTTGTCACGGCAAGAAAAAAGCGCCCGCTATACTCGACGCGGTCAGAATGTGCGCCTTTTTGGCAGCGCATTTTTGAGCGAGACGAGGAAGACGAAAAAAAAGCGCGCAGGCGGCCTTCAGGGCCGTCGAGCACTTTTTTTGAGTCTGACGAAGTCGCAGCCAAAAAGACGCGTCAAAAAGCGCAGATTGTGACCGCGTCGAGTATAACCAAGTCAGCGGGCGCCTATCCACGATGGCCTTCGGCCAGCGATTGCTAAGCTCGACTTTGGCCTTTTTTTTTCGTAGTGAGACGATAGAGCCGGGAGCAGATTCGCGCACCCGCAGTGGGCGGGCATTTCGAGGCGTACTGAATCGTACGTCGAGGAATGC
>JACQOU010000043.1 GCA_016207775.1 Deltaproteobacteria bacterium | reverse complement strand
GGAATGCCAAGCCATGATCGATTGCGATTATTTTTCCCTGGCGCACCAAGAAGTTACTTATGTGCCGATCCCATACTCCAAGAAGATAATCAAAGAAGACAAGGTCGCCTAGATCCCACAATCGAATGCGACTGTCGCATCCAGTAACACAATCGGCGATGAAATACTGGAGAGCCCCTTGTGTTCCCAGTAATCTTCGCTTTACTGTAATCGGAACGTAATCAGTTCCAAGAAGATGATCGAGCACGCTTGCTGCAACTTCGAAGTTACTGTTATTCGTTTCTAAATTAGTATCGGGCTTATAGACCGCCGCTGTCCCATCAAAAAGTTTGACGAGATAGGTCTGTGCTTTGCCCCCTCCCAGGGGTTCTACAAACTTAACTTTGGTTTTAAGCAGGACTTGCAAGATTTTCTTATGGATTGTGCCCGCGAGCTGCAATTCACCCGCTTCCCGAAGTGCCCAGAAAGCCTCCTGGTATTTTTTTTGATTAAGGTATTTGGAAGCCAAAGAAATGAATTTGTTGTTGGCTTGTTGATCACTGCCCGCGGCTTTGAGCATTCTCACTGCTGCCTCGTCCTGGCCTGCAAATGTGTAGGCCTGGCTAGCTTCGTGGAAACAGCCTATTTTCTGAAATTCTTCTGCTGCTGCACCATACTGCCCGGCCGTTTGTAATGTCTCAGCCATTTGCTTTCCCAAGTCCCCTTGTTGGTAAGCCCACGCTGCTTCTTCCCACATTCCGAGCTTGAGATAAAGCTTCGCGGCCCGCCTGCACTTGCCGGCAAAGCATAGCAGCGTTGCCGCACGCTCAGGGTCTTTTGCCTCAAAAGCCAGCCGAATAAGAAATTCATTAGATACGGGTCTGTTGCCCAAACTATTTTCGTGCATACGCAGAGCCCGGATTGCGGCAGCATGATTACCACGTTTTCTTTGCCATCTTGCTATTCGTCGATATATCAGGTTTTTTAACTCTAATTCTTCAAAGTCGTCGGGGAACTCGGTTGCCTGTAAAAGTGGTAATGTCAAGCGCTTCCGATATCCTTGCAGCAGCAGCAAAGCCGCCGCCAATTGTAATCTTGAAGACGGCCATCCGAAGTCATCATTTACTCGAACATCATGTTCCATCAGAAAATCATTTCCTGCGCTTCGAAAACGCTTCGCCTTAAGATACATTCGCGCTGATGCATTATAGTTTTCCGCTAGCCGGAAAGCCTCGGCGGATTTTAGCCACTGTCGCGTCCGTTTTAGCAACTGTGCTGCCTTTTCGTGCTTACGAAGCTCGAA
The DNA here is from genome assembly GCA_016207775.1 of Deltaproteobacteria bacterium. GTDB lineage: Bacteria > Bdellovibrionota > FAC87 > UBA2466 > UBA2466 > JACQOU01. The sequence continues at coordinate 11,981 of JACQOU010000043.1, read as the reverse complement.
ATACAGTTCAACAGCTTTCGAAGCTTCTCCTTTTTTGGCAAGTAAGTCCGCCATTTTTTCTTTTTCAATAAGGCTTTCGATTCGGTGAACGGCTTCGTGGTTGCCTGCTTGCCGGTACATTGAGGCAGCTTCATGAAAGCTTCCCAATCTTTCATGAATTCGAGCCGCGTCCAATGGGCAGTTTGCACGTAAGAAATTGGAAGCTGCGTTCCTCAGATGTGTTTTTTCTTGAAAACAAGATAAAAACGCATACCACTTTTCGGCTTTGGCTGCCTGCCGATAAAAGCCGTGCTTTTCAAAACTCTGCGCATTCCAAAAGGGTGAATTGTGGGTCTCGTGAGACATTATTGCGTAGCTGTGACGCTTATTCAGACGCTCGGTGAATATCTTTTCCAGCTCCTGCGGAGATGACCTACTGTGCCTTCCTTGCATTTCATCCACCTACTTTATTTATTGGCAATGTCTGTTGTTTTCGTCCACACCACCCCCACGAATAGGTTGTATTGCAAGTTTGTGCCATCGCATCGGACATGTGATGAAGGCTACGACCGTGACAATTTTTGACACGTTTATACGCTTACCGGCACTGCGTTCGACTTCAGGCAGCCGATGTGAAATGATTAAGCACAATAGATGAGTCAGGAGGTTCCGATGTTGCGATTGGTAGTATGCACTTTGTTGCTGGGATTTTTTGCTTACGGAGATTCTTCGCAGTCTGGCAGGCTCACGCGCCAGGGCCTTGACTGTTTTAGGAACCCGTCTTTTGAATCAGCTGCATTTAAAATTCCTTTTAAATGCAACGGTCAAGAAACCTTCCGATGGGTCTGCTTCATGGCTTTGGATTGCTACAGCACAAAAGAACACGGTGGAAAAGGTTTCACGCGAAGCGAGCTAGCCGGGGAAACGCCATTGGGTCATTTTGGCTATATTTGCCCAGCAATTGAAAACCCAAGGGTGAATCCAAAAAAGAGGAAATATCCCATCTGTCCACCGGAAAATATATGCTATGAAACAACATTCCGCGGCGGAATAGCCGAAGTCGATACGCAGTATGTTCCCCCCGATGCCCAACAAGAATCACGATTAGACAGGAAAGGTAACACCTCACCTGATACAAATGCACTTGTTCATTCAGGTTCGAAAAGACGGTCGATAAATTCGGAAAATGGATTTGGCCACCCTACCCATAAAGTATTCGCTCCGGCAGCAAGCCCGTAAATTCGCTGTCCACTCTCTGTTCAAAACGTCTGTACAAAGATTAGCCACTCCTAACGCACCGATAGTCTGCAATTTATTGGTAGTTCCCGCCGTCATCGTCCGAACAAAATGCAGTTCCGGTATCAGTTTAAGCCTGAAAATCATGGTCCGGTAATTGAATGAATAGGTCATAAGGGGATGTCCATGCGTGGACTGCATTGGGGGTTCAACTTTGGGGTTTCATCCTAAAATATTTCTCGCTGTCCTTCTCGCTTTTTTTGAGTCGCCTTTCTTGTATCTATCCCTCCATGCTGCACCGGGCGACTTTGGCGAAGCCTATCTAGAAGCGGGCAAAAAAATGCAAGAGCGCGGGCAGGCTCTTGCCCGCAAACTTGAAATAGCCGCATACCTGGCAAAAAACGAGGGGCGCACCGAAGACGCTAAGAAGCTTTTAGAGTTAGCAGATAAAGCAAAAAACCAAGGAGAATTGGGCGAGGAAGTCCAACAATTTGCTCAGAATTATCTTGATAAAGTCAAAACAACTTATGGTCGCCCAGAACTCACTCGAACAGAGGACGTTTCCGGCGTTAAGTATGATGACAGGCTTGAACCTGATCGGACAGTGGCTTGTGTAGGACCGAAATGCCATAACGCTGCCAATGATAACGCAGCAGAGTATTACGACAGTCGGGGAATACCTGTTTATCGGTATGATGGAACAGTAGAGGATATGAAAAAGGGGATTCAGATTCTCAAACAGGCAAATCCCAACGCGGATACGTTAGTGCTTTCAGATCACGGTTCTGCGGAAAATGGAGGAAGCATCGGGCCCCTGAACACCAATAACCTCGCTGGCGTTGCAAGCGTCATGCGTGATGGCAATTTCAAGTATTGCCTTGGGGATTCCTGTCTTGCCGGAGCTGGCATGACTTTGGGTCCAGCGCTTGCGCAAGAGTCGGGCGCTGAAGTCAGCCTTGCAACAAAAGATGTGTTTTCTGATCCGGTCTATGGGCACAGTGGGGAAAAGGGCGCACTCCTCAAAACATGGGCTCCCGGAGACGTTGATGTCACAAAGCCGGTAACTACGCCAACTTTGACCCAGTTCCAGCAATTAGTTCACTCTGGATCCCAGACTTTTAACGCAGCTCCATCGGTCCCATCTACAAATACCTCGAACATTCTACCGTTAATGGCACTTTTAGGTTTAAGTAATAGTCAAGGTAATGCGTCGTCGTCACAGTCCACCCGTAATTCCGCTCCAGCAACATCTGGCAAGCAAAGCTCCTCCCAAGAAGTACAGCTACTAAATTTTCATGCGCCATCTTTGACTACGGAACAAGATCAAAATCCAAATCCTTCATTGGATGCCCTGATCAAAAAATCAGATGATATGACGAAACAACAGCAAGACCAGCTACAAAAACAACAGCAGCAATTGAATGCCGAACTTTCTGAACTTCTTAAACATCTATCATCGCAGACAACATCTTCGAAGGTGCAAAATACTTCCAATAATGAGACCTCCGCCGCCCTTGCAAGCACTTCTGTAAGCAGTTTGAGAGTGACGAGAATTGGTGGACAGCACTAAGAAGTTTCAGCTACCCTTGCTACAGGTCCATTACAAGTTATACAAAGCCGCGAATTCCAATAAAGCATCTGGAAGATATGGAACAACTTCCGCCGAAGAAATCAAAATCTTGATGTGCTTGTGATTGCGCCAACCCAAGCTTCAGAGTATTTTTTCAGCATCTTGCACCTGGGCCACGTCATCCAGCGCCACCAGAGGGACGATCTGCGCAAGCTCTTTGGGAAGGCATTTCACCCCCAGATTTGCACAGGCATCGCTCACTTCCCGCTCGTCGTAATGGCTTGTGACCAAAATAGCCGTTTGGCCGATCCCTAACGCTTCAATGGTGTCGAGACCATTTTGGGTTTCTCCGAAGAATTCGTAATCACAAAGATAAAGCATGGGGCCATTGGGCTTTTGACGTTCGTGCCAAGCCATAAAGTCGTGAAGAGTATTGAAGTGAAGAAGATTTTGCATCGGTTGGTGTTCGAACCGTTGCTGCCAGAGAGTATGGATGGCAGGCTGATCATCCACTACGACAATCGTCGTATCGGGATGGATGCGAAGAAAGGCTGGAAACCAGGCTGGAGGATTTTCTTTGGGAAACGAGATTTGTACTTGGGTTCCTTTTTTCTCTTGGGAACGAATCGAGAGGGTCCCTCCCCAAGATTCGATGACCGCTTTGGCATGGTAAAGGCCAAGACCGCAGCCTTTTCTTTTTCCAAAGGTCATTCCGCGGATACCAAGTCTTGGCAAAATATCTATAGGAATTCCTTTTCCGGTGTCGAAGATCTCGATGACAGCCTTGTCACGTTCCCGCCTAAGACCAACTGTGACAGTTCCGGTTCCCACCAGTGCCTCGACGGCATTGTTGATAAGATTGGACAGTACGCGCTTAAGTTCAAGGACATTGATTTTTGCGAAGATGCCGTAGGAATTTTCATCGAAGTGTGTGGTAATTTTGGCTGGCCTTAGGTTGTACTGCAGCCTTTTTTCGGAAACAATTTGAGTGATGAGGCTGGAGAGCAGTTCGGTTGTCCGCTCTTTGCTTGCCTTATTATTTTCGAGTGCCCACACCCGGCTGTGAGAAAGAAGGCTGTTGGCGATGTCCCTCAGTTGTAAGACCGCGCTTTTTAGCATCGTTTGCTTTTCAGGCGATACATTCCGAATGCTCATCACGAGTTTTTCTATGGAAGAAAGAGGGTCTCTCATGTCGTGGGCCGTTTGGGAGGCTAACCTGGCTATTGCTTCGTTGTGTTTTTGTTCTTCGACTTCCTTGAGGTAGGGCTTTAGGAAGTAATGGTTACTTGCGAGTAGCCACAAAAACCAAGGGAGAAGGACCAAAAGAAGAACAGGCACGGCTGTTATGATGGCTGGAAACAGGCCTCCCCGATAAAAATGGTAGGGGTCGGAAAGAGTGACAAACAAAAAACCACGGACAGTGGCACCCAAAGCTAATGGCGCAAAGTAGACATAGCGCTCATTAGTTCTATCGAAATGAAGTTTTTGAGCGATGTCAGGGTTTGCCTTTGCGTGGCTGATAAATGCATTGAGTTCATCCATGACAAAACAATCCATTTTGCCTTTGTTGCTTGCCCGCAAAATGCAGCGACCCATTTCATCGGTGAGCGTTAGCTCGTAATCCGCTTGCCCGATTTCTTTGGCGATTCTGGCAACTCGCGCGGGAATGGTGTCATAGCTTTTTGCCCACATTTCTTCTGACAGAGATGCATAGTGAAAATCAAAGAAATGGCGGACCTGTTGCAAGGAAATTGAGGCTCTTTGCGCTTCTTTTTTCGAAAAGGATATTGCAAATAACAGTGCCGCACTTCCCACGCAAATGAAAAGGATAATCAGGGAGCCTCCTATAAAACGGACAAGCAAATTCTTTGGCTTTTTCACAGGGCGGCCTCAAGGCTTATTCCCTGTTTATCAATCCGGTAGATGAAGACTTTCGAATGCGTTGGTGAATGATTGCCGTTAAACGTAAAACTATCGGACGTGACAAGTGGGATATTCTTTAACGCTTTTAGTTCTTTTTGAATGAGCTCGCCATCGGAAGGGTTTTTTGCTTTTTTCATTGCGCTAAACAGTACCCAGGCCGCATCAAAACCAACCGCGTTCCATGCATTCGGGGCTACTCCATATTTTTCGTGGTAAGCCTGACGAAAAAGTTTCGACATGCTGTTTTGCGACTGTTCATTCCAAAAGTAAGCTCTGTAGCCGCTAAAACGCGGACCCACCGGGGATTCCTTCACAAGCTTATCGAGTGCATATTGGTTTGAACCCCAGCCATCGCTTCCGATATAGGTCGGGAAAAACTTCTTCTTCTCTGCCTGGACAAGAAAGCGGATAAGATCGGTATCCAGAGTAAAAAGCGCAACGTGGGTGACATTTGCTTTCTTAAAGAGTTCTATCTGCTCTGAGAAATCCGTAGTATTTTTTAGCACATCTTCAGTCAGGATCGTTGGAGCCGTCCTGTGTGTTTGCTTGGCAATACTCACAACAGCTTCGGAAAAGTGTTTGCTTAGGTAGCTCGAATAGGGGGATGAAATATTTCGTAAGATACCAATGGCTTGCGGTTTCAGCTTATCGATGACAAAGGAAGCAAGCTGATCGCCCACCAGCGTGTCTTCGAAACAAACCCTGAAGACGTACGGGTTTTCGGTGACTCTTGGATTGGTAGCGGTGTGGCTGACCAGTACGATTTTCTTTTGGCTGAGCCTATCTCCAAAGGCAAGCGCTTCATCGCTAAACTCACCGCCTATTACGGCAGGAATCTTTGCTGCGATCATCTTGTCCGCAACAAGCAGTACGGATTCAATATCCGAGCCATGGCCAAATTTGTGAAGAATGATTTTCGTTTCTGGATGCCTTCTCTCGAAAACCTCTTTTGCTGTTTCAATACCCTCCACAAGGCGGGTAACCGTAAGGTTAAACTTATCGTCCGACCGCATGGCAACGCCAACGGTGAGCGTTTTGCCGTAGGCGGCGATACCGATGAGAAAAACTGCTAGAAGAACATGTTTCATGTCACGCTCCAATGTTGGGTTGGTTAGGTACAAGGCGAATTCCATGCTTTTGAAGCCATCGGCGCATGGTGCTTTCAGGCATCTGGGCCCTTTTTGCTGCCTCTCGAACCGAAGCAGCGTTGTGGCATATATCAAGGAGCTTTTCTCTTTCGTTTTGAGCCAAACGAAGCTGCAGTGGGCGCACTTGTTCGCCGTCTTTCTCGATCTGATGTTTGAGATCCAGCGGGCCTATGATTTCCTTATCTATAGCCAAAAAGATTCTCTTAATCAGGTTTTCCAATTGCCTTACGTTTCGCGGCCACTGATATCCTTCAAGATACCGAATGGCACGAAGTTGAAACTGCTTTTTCCTGTTGTATTTTTGCTCATTATTCCGGCAAAAATAAGCGACAAGCGGCTCGATATCCTCGATTCGCTCCCTGAGCGGTGGGATTTTTATCACAAGCACATTAAGTCTCTCAAAAAGGTCGCTGCGAAATGTTCCGTTTTTTACTCGTTCTTCTATCTCGGGAGTGGACGCCGCAATAAGCCTGAAATCCACCTCATATTCTCGGTCACCACCCACGGGGAAAACCTTTTTTTCCTGGATCGCCCTCAGTAATTTTGATTGGGCAACAAGGCTTAAGCTTTCAACTTCGTCCAAAAATACCGTTCCCCCTTTTACCCGTTCGAAAACACCCACACGGTTTTCATGGGCACCGGTGAAGCTTCCCTTCCTGCTTCCAAATAAAGTGGATTCAAGAAGCTCCGCTTGGCCGGCAAAACTTGCGCAATTAATTGGCACAAACTCCGACGCTCCCGCATGAAGAGCCTTGGCTATGCGCTCTTTTCCAACACCCGTCTCGCCGATAATAAGAACGTTTTCTTGCGTTAAGCGGTATTTTTGAGTTTGCCTTACAACTTCCGCCAGTGAAGATGAGCGGCCCACAAGGCCGATTGAGGCGATTAGCTGTTCGTTTTCACCGAGCTTGCCATCGAAGGGGCAGATGGCATGCAGCGATTCGTACGCCTTGTACCACTTTGTAACTTTGGCTATTAAAACTTCAGGAGCTTCATCTTTACCGATCCAGCGCCTGGCACCCGCTTCCATCGAATGATTCTGGGCTAGCAAGATCTCTTCCGTCGCATCCACCCCTGAGTGAATCAGCACAAAAAGATCGGGCTTGAGTAGCAGCAGTTCTTCGGAAGTTGCGGCGCCGTCTTTGTAGTCCATCTTGTAATCGACTACCGCAACGGCGTATTGGTAGGGAGCCCCCTTTACCCTCTGGATCGCTTCGTCCCCGCCGTTTGCTGTTTCCACCTCAAAGCCACGGCTTTCAAGAAGCAACTGTGTGGCCACAAGACTGTTTGGTTCATCATCAACGACTAGCACTTTGAACTTCATCTATCCCCCTTACGGTTCACGGCTCTTACAGCAAGTGCTATGCCAACGGTACGAAAGCGATATCCGGGATAAAGTAAGTTGCTACAAGCAAGCAGAATGACTACCGATGCTGACTGGTACCTCCACCGTTGCCACCATCCACATACGTTCAGAACACCTGCAGAAATCCGCCGAAGGTGGCGCACTATACCAGAAACGAATTGCCGTTTGAATACCTAACTCAGTAACAATAAATGTCTTCTTGCTATCGCCATGATAGTGCGCCACTTTCGGCGCACCCGTGCAGCAAAAGGAAAGGGGATGGGAAGTAAGTTCGTGGAAGGAAATAAGATTTGTTTACCGCTGATAGTGCGCCATTTCTGGCGGGGCGGGGCATGGAGTGCGGGTGATATCTCAATAATGGCTACCACCGTTCCCCATTTATCTATGTCAAAGGCACAGACCAAGGCATTCGACTTGAATAAAGCTTTAATTTTATCTTGTTATGCTGATTTCTTTAGCCAATAGCTACCCAGCTGCCCGCGGCCCATTCAATAATATTGCTCTTCAACCTGCGTTTCTGATATTTGCGTCAATAAGGATGTACGGAGGTTGTAGATGAGCTGTAAGCATTTACAAGCAACAAACGAACATGGTGTTGGGAGCCGTGGGTCAGGGAGTTGGTTTTTGGGTCCCACAATTGCTGTTCTTCTTGTTATGACAAATTTTTCATTAGCTGCTGATGATGTTACTCGTCCGGGACAGTGTATTCAAAATATTTTGAGATATTTCAGCCTATTTGGGGTCAAAAGAAATATGGGAACTGGAAAATTACTTAATGTGCAAGACTTAACTATTCCAATCCGTGAGGGCATGCTGGTTTTTCCGGGTGATCCAATGCCAATTTGTCGGTCAAAGACTGTTCCCTTCGGAAACTGCAATCTATCGATGTCTGAAATACAACTAAGCGTGCATAGTGGGACACATGTGGATGCCCCAGCGCACTTTATTGCGGGTGCCAAGACAATAGAGCAGCTTCCCACTGACATCTTTGTAGGACAAGTCGTCGTAATTGATTTAAGTCACAAAACGAATGTAATCTTGAGACAGGATTTGGACAGAGCGCACATTTCAAAAGGGGAGAAGATCTTTATCAAGACTCGAAACTCCCTCTCTTTGCATGATCCTGTGTATAACTCTCAACACATCTACCTAGATCAAGAGGCTGCTCGATATCTTGTCGACAAAAATATACGGCTATTGGGTTTCGATTACTATAATATTGACAGTTCTCAAGTGGAAACTCTTGAAAGCCATCTGGTTTTTGCAAGGGCCGGCATTCCGGTTATTGTCGCCATTGACATGTCACAGCTGCAGGCGGGCACATATCATTTCTCAGCTGTGCCACTGCCTTTAGTAGGAGTGGAAGCCTCCCCCGTTAGAGTCGTAGCGTGGAGGGATAGCCCATAGGGAAGCTGCTAACTTACGTACACAATCGATGGCGTTTCCCCTGGTTATTACAGCTAACCTTAGTGGTGAGCGTCTATGCCGTTCTTACATTTGCTTATCAAAGGTGCGCTTAATCCCTAAAGGCATGGCTGGCTTTGTTCCGATAGTGCTCAATAAAACCGCGGTACCGGATTATGTTCTTGTAGACGATGACGAGCTGGTTCGTATGCTTTGGAGCATGGCCGCTGATGAAGCAGGCAAGAATCTTGAAACTTTTTCAGACCCTGATGAATTTATTACCTTTGCCCCTAGACTGCGCAGGGAGACTACCGTCTATATCGATGCAAATTTGGGTAGCAACATCAGCGGTGAAACCATTGCCCGGCAGGCCTTCGATATGGGATTTGAAAACGTCTATCTTGCCACTGGGTATGAAGCTACTCACTATAAACATCTAACATTTCTTAAGGGTGTGTGCGGAAAAACTCCACCATGGACAGTATAAATAAGGTAGGTCCAACCATTGGCCGCAAATCCGGTCACTAGGCAAAAAACCTGGCCAGAAAAAGCAGGTTCCTCCTAAAATCCGTGCCTATTTTGCACCGAACCCCTGGCACAAAAATTGTATGGTTGGTTTACACACTGTGGAGGAAATCCTGTGGCGGAAGCAAGCGTGCCTGGTAAAAGGCAAGACAGTCTTAAAGAACAAGTGGCAATTCAGGTTACCAAAAAAACAATTGAATATTTGCTCAGCATCGTAAGGGAAGCAAATGGAATTCCCAAAGCACCCTTTGAGCCGTTCGCAAAGTTGTATACTGACTATGGAAAAAAATTCATTGAGCTGTACTTCGCAGCAAAAGAGATGGAACCATTCTGGAGAGATTGCAGGAGCTTAACGGATCAGGCAACCTACTATTTGGGCGAGATTGACATCATTATTAAAAGAACACCTGTTCCAGAAGTCTCGCCCGGGGCCGCACTGTTTATTATAGGCCCTTGGGTAAACAACCAGCAGGCTATGCAAATTAGACGAGATCAGGAACAATTCATGCTTTACCTTCGAAGGGTAGTAGAGATATTGGATAACTTAATTGCAGGAGCAGAAGATATAATTGCTGGCATTGCAAGTATGCTGGGCAAGCTCGACGAAAAACTTGACGTCAGGAGAGCCGGCAATCTTTTCAAAACCGTCCTGGTCCCTGGTTCTCTGGGCTCAGAACGAACGGGTATTTGTATTGTCGGTCAGGATGCACTGGTGCGATATCGTAAACTCATTGAACATCGAAATGACTGGGCCAAACTTGCTAGAATTGCCGATAAAGATTCGGCAGGAACGAGTACCATAAAAAAGAAGAAAGAGTTTTTCGAAACTTGCTCGAGGAATCCATGAGAAGAGTTACTTATCTTTCCATTTTAGCTATATCGGCCCTCCTAGCCCATCGTAGTCTATGTGCCGAAGCCGTTCCACCCAACCTTTGGAAGGGGGCCAATGTCCGCCAGAAAGTGTGGAAGCTGCTTGCAGAAAATGGTTATACTGGGTGCCGGTACGAAGGCGGTTCTCCGGCGGAACAGTCCCTCGTGAAATATCCCAGGCTGTACTATGTATGTTCAAAGGATATTGTAACCAGTTTTTCTTTCATGCAGAGAAACGATGGAAAATGGTTTTGTGATTCGTTTGGGATTGAGTATGGGCCTGTTACTGAGCGAGGATTGCCCAGGGCGGTTGCCATTAAACTTATTCCCCAGCTTGCTGATTTTGTACAAGATAGCTACGGCCTGTCGTGCAAATTTGACAGAAAGGACTCCAGAGATCTGGTATACGAGTGTACTTCTCGTGCAAATGATGAAAAGGGCCACCGATGGGCTATGTATTATACCGATCCTGAGAAATATCCCCGGACCTATCCCAATCGGGAAGGCCTGGTCGAAAAAATCAGGTTCCATCTGATTCCTGATCCAGTTTTGAATATGAAATAGGTAAAAGTAGTCTTTAAGCAAAGCCAAACCACGGTTGATGCAGGTACTGGCCCTCTAACTATAAACTTCCTCCGGTCATTGGGATTAAAAGGAAATCCCCGATACAGATTTCACACTCCGTATCGATACAAAAAATCACGGTTGCTGTAAAAGCAAAGGCTGCTTAGTTCACCAAGGTCACAGCGCCATCCCTACTTCGTCCTACTGAACCCAGGAAAGCTCGCCAAGTGGCAGGGTCTTATCCCAGTACGAAAAGAGTTGCCCCTGATGAATATCCATTCTTTTTATTCTCAGTCGAATGCTGGTTTGTCCCTGCGCAATCACCGATCGCAGATAGCTTTCCATTTTCTCAAGGGTGCGCACGCGGTTGCCGTCTACCGCTTCAATTCCGTCAGCGCTTTCGATGCCGATATGCTCTCCCACACTGCCTTCAACCACATGGGTAAAGGCAAGCTCACTTGGCTTTTTCGCAAGATCCAGAACATCATCTCCCTCACTTTCTTGAATGACCGCTCCGGAAACCATCAGCGCGCATCTGGATACGCAGGACTTTCTTTTCTGCCATTGTGGGGTGATCTCAAGCTCCCTGTTCTTTCGCGCTATCTTAAGGGACAGGCTGTCCAGAGCCCCCCTTGCCTCATCAATCAACTGAGCCTTGTCCCGAAGCGTGATCCAAGGCGCATTTTTAGAGCGTCTGATGGCTTTTATCACATCTTCAGACTTTAGCTTTCGTTCCGAATCCGACGTGATTTCGGCAATCACAAGCGGCGCTTTTGCCAATTCATTTCGTAGACACTGGAAAGCAAGAACGGGCGGGGATGGGTCAATGCCCTTTCTTAATAACTCGATAATCCGGCAGGCTTGTCTTATTTCTAAGGCAAAGCCCATGTTCTGGGCTCCTTTCATCTGGGCGGTGACGACCCCGACCACTTTGCCGTTATTGAGATTGATTACCGCGCTTCCGGAATTTCCTCCGTTTAACGGCGCATCAATTTGAAGGTGGCTCCCAAAGAGCTCCTTAAGCTCGGAGTTCACCGCGGAAACAATACCCCTGGTGCCCACAAAAAAATTCCCCTGCGGATGACCATAAGCAATGACGGGGATACCGCTAGCGGCTTTTCCGGAGCAATCAAGCTGCGCTTGTCTTCGCTTGCCCGTCAATGCCTGTATAACGGCGAGATCAAGCTCCCCGTCCACGTACACGCGCCTTGCTTCCACATAGTCGCTATCGGAGAATGCTACGCCCAGCATCCCCGGAGAACGGCCCACCACATGCGCGTTGGTCAAAATCCAGCCACGGCTGCTATCAACCACAAAACCCGTTGCTACCGTACTCCCCTTTCTGTCTCCCCACAGGGGAATCGGAGTGCTCACTCTGACTTTAACGGTATACTCG
>JACQOU010000418.1 GCA_016207775.1 Deltaproteobacteria bacterium | reverse complement strand
GGAAGAGGCTCTTTCAAAACTGACAGGCCGAATCTCTCTTAAGAAACCAGAACTGACCGATCAGTTCATGGACCTTAACACCGGAGCCCTTGCTGCTTTGAGAAATGTTGAAGGGTATTCACATAAAACCAGGGAAGCGCTTGCACCTCTTTACGCTCATCTTCCTGCCGCTGTACGGACAAGGCTTGCTATGCTCCTGCAACAAAGGATCACAAACCAAACGGCAGGCGGTCATTCCCTCCGGAGAAATCCTGACGGATCGCCACATCATCGGGGAGCTCGTGTCCCCTCAGAGCAGGTGCAGGATGCGATCTACTGGATCTGTGAGGCCCATAACGCCTGGGTGGCCGAAGATCCTTCCAGAGGTTCTGTCATCGATCTTTCCCAGCTTCACACCAAAAGCGGCATGGAAGAGGCTCTTTCAAAACTGACAGGCCGAATCTCTCTTAAGAAACCAGAACTGACCGATCAGTTCATGGACCTTAACACCGGAGCCCTTGCTGCTTTGAGAAATGTTGCAGGGTATTCACAAAAAACCACGGAAGCGCTTGCACCTCTTTACGCTCATCTTCCTGCCGCTGTACGGACCAGGCTTGATAGGCTCCTGCAACAAAGGCTCACAAACAAAACGGCAGGCAGTACTTCCCTCAACAGAAATCCTGACGGATCGCCATATCCGGGAGGTCGTAGCGCCTCAGAGCAGGTGCAGGACGCGATCTACTGGATCTGCGAAGCCCATAACGCCTGGGTCACTGAAGATCCTTCCCGCGGCTCTGCCATCGATCTCTCACAGCTCCACACCAAAAGCGGCATGGAGGAGGCTCTCGCCAGACTGGGTGCAGCTCAGTCTCGGGATTGATCGGATTTTAGATGCTTTTTGTGTGAAATAGATGGTCTGTTTAGGACAAAGATGTTTAGAAACATGACTATATGGTTATCTATCAAAAACCGCCTGGCCCCAGGGCCCTCAGCATGAAAGAAAAGTGAAAGAATAGCGTAAGAATGAACCCAGGCGGTGTCCGATCTCAAGCGCCTTGAAGTCGAGGGATGGATTCGAAAACAGGGAGGGGGTAGATCCACTGTCTATCTGTGGACCGGTAGGCAATCCAGCCATCCATAACAGACTCTATTAACACCCGAGATCTTTTTCTTAGAATCCCAAATAACGCAGTGAAACCACAGTTTTAAACGGAGAGCGGGGATTTTCTGACAAATCTTGTCTCTAGCGCCCATTGTCAAGATTTGATAAAAGAATGCCCCGCAGAATCGGGACCGTGCGAGGTATGGAATGAAATCAGCAATATGGGTTTGGTTTCTTGTTGGCGCTTTCTTGTTAGGTTGCAGCGAAAAAGAGGAGCAACCGGCTAAGGCAGCATCACCCGAACAACAACCTGAGAAAACGGTTGAGCAGAAACTGGATCCTCAATCCGTGCAGGGCTCGTGGGAACTTAAAGGAGCGAAAGTTGGGTCGCAGAAACAGCCCTTCCCTGGGACAACCCCTCCTGTTTTAACGTTTTAAAAAGATGTCGCTACTTTGGAAGGCGATGCTTCCGCAGGAAGCTTTGCGTTTGAGCCTGGAAGTTACGCGTGCCGTTTTAATAACCAATCGTTAACGCTCACTGCAAAGGAACCCAATAACAAGATAGAATTTACGGTTCGCATAGAGAATGACGGAACCACGCTGGCCTTGGAAGCCAAAACCAGTGGCCAAACGGTGACGTACTCTTTCGAACGTTTGGTATGGCCTACCAAGCGGAACAAACCCACCGACCCATTTGCGACAGGCACACCGCAAAACTTGGATGAATTGCAGGGCATGGAGCTTAAGTTTGTTAAAAAAGTTTCAGCTACAAGTGATCTCTCAGTGGTCTATTGGGCTGGACGAATTGTAACAACGACTCCAGTGGGGTCTTTTTGCATCATTCATTTCAACAAGCCACCTAAAAACATCAAAATTGGCCAACCTCACCGGGTTACAGAAAATCCAAAAATGGATGCGGACGAAGACGGAAAATTGTTTGTCCAGTTCGAACTGGAAACCGATATCAATGCATTGGAATGCAGCTTAGTGAATGTGAAACCCGATGCAAAGAACATCCTCCAAGCGATGAGAAGAATATTCGGCAATCATCTAACGTTATCTCTCCCCACTCCTGTGCGCTAAAACGGCCAAAATTTCATCAATCTCTCCGCGGCGAGTGGCCTTGCAGTTAATCGCTCGGCGCGCAGCAATCCGATGGATTGTCCAATCAGAATAAAGCTCCCGTATGAAAGGGGATGAGGAATTAGATACCGCCACCACTGCACCCCGTTTAACCGCTTTTTCACAAGCTCGCTTCAGACGGATCTGTTCAGAAGCAGGAAATCCACCCGCCGTATAAGCGGTAAAAGAGGAGGTGAGAGTCAACGGCTCGTACGGTGGATCACAATAGACAAAATCGCCTTTCCGTGCCATCGCCAGTACATGTCCGAAGTCCAAATTTAGAATTCTTGCTTTGTTTAACCTTTCCGAGACAGCCAAGAGATTGGGTCTCTTATATAAGGCCGGACACTTCTTCCTTTTGCCAAAGGGAACATTAAATGCTCCCTTTGAATTCAGCCGATAAAGCCCATTAAAACCAGTTTTATTCAAGAAAATCGTTCGGGCAGCTTGGTTGATTTTGTTTGGTAGCCGCTGCGCCCTGACTCGATAATAAAAATCTTCTGAATAGTCATGTGCTAACCGATCCAGCGCGGCAATCAATTCCAACGGACTATCTCTGATGACTTCATAGAGATTCACCAGCTCCGCGTTAGAATCGTTCACCACAGCAGGCACCTTTTTTGACAACGAAAAAAATACAGCGCCAGCCCCTACAAAGGGTTCTAAAAACCGAATGAACGGGGCTGGAAAATACGGAATGAGTTGTGGAAGTATTCGCGCTTTTCCCCCCGCCCATTTCAATACAGGTGAGGTATCGTTGCTTAAACAAAACATGGTATTCGACGCGCCATTTCTGTGTGCAGGCAGATTAGCGCGGGCCGATCAAAGTGCCAATGATTTTTGCGATGTCCCGCGTCTTTAGGGTACAATTAAGTTGATAAGCCGTTTCGGCAACTGTCTCAACATCCAACAATAACGGAAGGATCAGAAATGAGGACCTCGATCTATTGCCTCGTGGTGGGATGTTTTTCTCTGTTTTTTCAGCCGCTATTCGGCTCGTCGCAGACCACTTTTGAGGTGCGATCGGACGTACCGACTGAAATCGAAATCCATTTGCACTTTCCGGCACCAGAGCTATCTAATGACGGTTCCGGCGCAACGCGTGTCGCCATAAACGGCCTGCTGAATACCATGGAGGCTGGCTTACCGAGCCTTCCGTTTAAGACTGTAAAAATTGTTATTCCCAATGGCTTCACACTGAAGCAGGCTACCTTTAAAGGAATCAACCCCACGAAAGTGCAGGCCACACCCACTCGAGCGAGTTCGCAAGTCCCACTCTCGTGGCTTACCGATCCACCCCAGAATTTGCCCCCAAGTTCGGCGCCGACCTTTCGCACAGCCCGCTACCCCGCTTCCAGAGTGCAACGCTCCATTCAACGGCTTCATGGCGTCGATATCGCTATCCTGAACATCTATCCCGTTGTCTACGATCAGAGCCGCAACGAACTCCATTACGTAGCAGGGGGAAAACTGTCCCTTTCCCTCACCCATGGAGACAAATCCAATCGCGCACTGCGCCCACATCAGCAAATACAAATTCAGCAATGGGTGGACAACCCCACAGCGGTATACAGCTACGGGGTCACACAAAACTCACTGACAAGGGCAGACTACGATTACCTCATTATTACAAATGACCAACTGGCTTCTTACCAGGGCGACTGGGATCTCACAAAATTCAAGGAATATTTGGTTCAAAAACTGCTCAAACCAAAAATGGTAACCGTAGCCGCCATCAATCAGGAAATGGGAGGAACAGATCCCATTGAAAATATTCGAAACTATATCAGGAAACAGTATGATAGCTACGGCCTTCAATACGTCTTACTGGCTGGGGACGGGGACAAGAGCGGAACGGGTTCCATTATCCCGACCCGACGACTGTGGTCAAAAGTGCGAGCTTATCTCACTGATCATTGGACTACCGTCGAACAACAAATTGCTGCTGATTTTTACTATTCCTGTCTCGATGGGACCTTTAACGGCAACAACAATGATCATTGGGGGGAACCAACGGATGGCCCTGATGGCAAGGATGTCGACTTGCTTCCCGAAGTAACGGTCGGCCGCATACCCATTGAAAGCGTCGATGAGCTGTCCAATTTTGTTCAAAAAACATTGTCGCTGGCTAGTAACAAGGTTTCGAAAAAGACCTTGTTTCTGGGCGAAGAGCTTTTTGCACAACTTGGCCTGTATGGGGACGATTACATGGACCAACTGATTGGGAAATGTACCGACCATGCCTATGAGACGAACGGCTACACTTCGGACTGGAGCTTCACAAAATTATATGACCATACCAAGGTCTGGGACGGCCAAGACGCCTTGTCTGAGATCAATAAGGGTCATTATTCCATGGTCAATCATCTCGGACACTCCAATCAAACTTACAATATGAAGCTTTCTTGCCTGTGGGATACCATCAGTTGGGAAAACACTTCCCCCTTCTTTTACTATACCCAGGGCTGTTTCCCCGGAGATTTCACCTATAGCGACTGCTTTATCGAAAAAATGCTCAGACACTCAAAATCTGCTGCAGCCGCTATTGCCAATACCAGTTACGGCTTAGCCCCGGAGGATCCGCAACCTTCGACGACAAAAACTCCGGGAGCCTCGCAAATGTTACATCGGCAATTCATCAATGCACTGTTCTCAAAAAGCATCGAAGAGTTCGGACGGGCTCACCAACAGTCTAAAGTCGAATTCATAGGCTTAGCGTCTGCTCAAGAAATCCGTTGGGTTTTTTGGGTGGCAACTTATTTTGGTGATCCCAGTTTAAAGTTGCAGCATTGAAAACGGCAGAGCTATTAGT
>JACQOU010000042.1 GCA_016207775.1 Deltaproteobacteria bacterium | reverse complement strand
ACTCTTCGCTCGAGAGGGTTTTGGATGCCTCCTCGATTTCACGCCGTTTCTTGTCTTGCTCCGCCTTAGAGTTGGAAAGTAGGCTGGCCAATGCTGAATACCTTTGTATAAGCTCTTTGCCGTTTTGCTCTCTTAATTTATCAAGCTTTTCTTCCATGACGCTTTCGGCATCTGCTTTAAGTGCATTTGCTGCCTTGGACTTTCCCTGTTGCAGTGCCTCGGCCACTCGGCCGATCGAATCTTTCGCACCACGCTGGTTGCAGGCATCTTCCATGTTATCCGTATTAATAGGCTTTGATTGACTGGACGTTGGAATCTTGGAAATTCGCTCAAGCTGCCGCTCGGCATCTTCTTCAGCCTTTTTCTTCGCTGTTAATGGGATGAGGGGCGCAAGCCTCGTAGCAAATTGGAGTCCATCCCAAGCGTGCTTTAACCTATTATAACGCGTTAAAAGCTTTATCTGCTCGATGGGAAGTTTTGCCCTTTCAATAATTTTTTCCATTAATTCTGCAGTCTCAGGCCTCAGATACGATAAAACATCTTCCTCACCACGGTTCTTGGCATTAAACGCAGGTAAAACTACCCGCTCAGCCCGGGCGATGTCGTCGTCGAGGCTTGATTGGGAACTGGCGGGAGCCGTTCCGCAAAGCAGGCTTAAGATGAAAGCAGTTAGGATAAAACTTCCACTCTTTTTCATCGTTCACTCCACAAATTCCACACCACTTCCGCAACGAGTGGCATACCTATCGGGTAAACCAACAGGCCTATAGTGCTCCCCACTAAGGAGCACACTTCGAATAGCTTAATGTGCAAGGTCTAAGCCAAACTAGATTTCGAGCGGCCCGTAGCTAGAATGCTGACTTGGGAGGATGGGGGTGCCAAATTCCGCCTAGGCGATTAGCAGAAACTTTATACAAATCAACACATTGCGAAATAGAGAACTTTCTGGCTAGCTGTCGACTAAGTAGACGCTAGTGCCCTCCAATGGTAGACTTTTTGTATACGATTTTACTGATTTAGTGCAATTTGTTGTGCTTCTTGCTTTTTTGGGATTTCCGCGTTAGATTTTTCGTCACTCAATTGAACTAGTCAGAGCGCTTCCTAAAGGTAGTGCTCATAACTTGTAGAGAAAGGAATAGTGAAAGTGAAAACATTACTAGCAACTATTGCATTACTAGCTTTTATCGCAGCGCCAGCAGTTTTCGCGGCTGACGAAAACCCAACCGCTGGAGCTCCGACGGTTGAGGAGAAGCACGATACCGTTGTGCCAGCTCCAGCTCCTGAGGCTGCAACAAAGGAAGCCAAAAAGGCCGCTAAGAAGGCTGCTAAGAAAGCTGCCAAAAAGGCTGCTCCTCCCGCTGAAGAGAAGCCGGTTCAATAGTTTAAGCTTTTTCAGCACAAAAAGCCCAATTTCGAAGATTTCTTCGGGTTGGGCTTTTTTTTTATGACAAAACCAAAGTTCAAATTATCTATCGAAGTTAGCTGCCGCACAAAGGTACCCCATTACTATAAAGATCTAGTCAGACAAATGGCTCGGCGCAGCCTATTCCACATACCAGGCGCAGTCTCTAGACAAAGGCAACCCTGGACGCTCAGTGTTTGCTTTGTGGATCAGCCAAGAATGAAGGCACTCAATAGGCAATTCCGCATGAAAAATAAGGTTACCGACGTACTCTCCTTCCCACGCGTGGCACAAAAAGGCGTGTCAGGCGACTTGGGTGATATCGTTATCTGTTGGCCACAAGCGAAACGCCAGGCTAAGGCCTACGGCACTCCAGCTGCTTCGGAACTCAGAAGGCTGATTGCCCATGGCGTCCTTCATCTCTTCGGGTATGATCACGAGCGGTCAAAACTGCAGGCGCGAAAGATGTTTAGCTTGCAGGAAGAAATTTTGGAAAAAGAGTATCCATGACGGCAGCACAGCTATCGCTTATCCTTCCCACACTCAATGAGCGACAAAATGTAGTCGAACTGATTGGCCAGCTGCTGGAAAGTTTGCCCGATATCGGTGAAATTATTGTCGTAGACGACAACTCGACCGACGGAACGAGAGAGGCAATCCGAGAACACTTTGCTCCATTGATGGACAAACGCATTCGGATTCATCACCGCCTATCACACCCCGGACTTGTGCCAAGCCTTCGGGAGGCTGTGGCACTGGCCACGCAACCGCTTGTCGGTTGGATGGACTGTGATCTTTCCATGCCTCCAGCAAGCCTTAAAGATATGTTGGAAATGCTCAATAAGGGTTTTGACTTGGTCGTTGGCAGTCGTTTCCTTCCAGGGGGCGGGCAGAAAAATTTTGTTTCTGCCGGCAAGGATTCCCGACTTGAAATCGTGCTTTCGAATCTTCTTAATGCCGCACTGAGGTTGGGGCTAGGAATAGCGGCTTCCGACTTCACAAGCGGATTTGTAATCGTCAGACGTACTGTGCTGGAAACTTTTCAATGGAAAGGCCAGCACGGCGAGTACTTCATTCACCTCCTTTTCCATGCTCAATCGTGTGGATCTGCCATTGCCGAAATATCTTATCGCTGCGGCAATCGAAAGTATGGCAAGTCGAAAACTTTTGGCAGCGTGCGTTCCACAACACTCAATTGCTGGCGTTATTTTTTGGCTGCTTGCGAAGTGATGAGCGCTCGCTTTGGGAGGGATGCCTGCGGCAAACGTAAAGAAGATTGTAGTCTTGGAGCGTTGGCACCTCAAAACGAAAAGAAGGAAGAATGGAAACGACCTCTAAACCCGCCCTCTGCGCCAGTTCAGTAAATTCTGCAGCAGTCTCATAGCGCAGCAGATGCGTTTCTCGAAAAGCATCTCCGTCTTCGGGAATACACTCGAAGCACACCTCAAGACGTTGTTTTACCCAATCGATTTTTGTCTGAGTCCTTCGAACCAACTTTTTCCCATCGATGAGTACCGTTTTCTCGCGAGCATGGTCGCTGAGAAAAGGAACAGCAGCCCCATTGTAGACGTCTAGGACAATGATTCCCGCATCGGTTATCAGCTCACGAAACTGGCAAAGTGTTTTTTCCACAGCATTGCGATTGGGCAAATAATTGAGAGCAGCAAACAGGGAAACAATCGCATCAAACGATTCACCGACAGGCAACACTTCTGAGGCAAAAAAAGGCACCCCCCGCTCTTGGGCTTTCCAAGCGGCAGAGCGCAGCATGTGGGGAGACGGATCCACGCCCATGACTTCGATGCCGTGAGCTGCAAATTCGACTGCATGTCCACCGGTTCCGCAACCAAAATCGAGTAGCCGCCGAGGGACAACGTTGTATTGTTGAAACAGCTTAAGCAAAAACGCACATTCAAATGGGTAGTCCTTAGCCGAATAAATGCCATCGTAGATTGCCGCGTATTGGGAATCGAACGTCATATTTGTTTCATACCCCAAAAGCGGGTTTATTGTCACATGCGCCTATCGATGCGATAGTGGATTTGAATGAGCCTTCAAATTGTACGCCAAGCGTTTTTGCTTACGATCGTTACCTGGCTGATGGTTGTACCCAGGCTAAGTTCTGAGGGAATCAACATTGTCACGCGCACGTACGAAGCGGGTGCCAATCGATTTTGGGCAAATGAAAATCCCTATCGCTTACCAATCGAAGGGGGCGACCGTTACGAGTACTCACCGTTTTTTGCAATGTTTTACCGTTTATTCACCCTGCTTGGCGGACAAGCACAGGCGCTCCTGTGGGCTGCGTTCAACTTGGCGGTATTCTGGCTGGGAATTTCTTGCTGGTGTCGACTTGAAAGAGCAAGCCCCTGGTGGCTAATCCTTACGATGATTGCAGCATCGATGGAATTGAACGGGTCAGTGCTGTACCAACAAATTAACGCTTGTATCGTCGGTATGACACTAACCGCGCTTTGGCTCTTTCAGAAAAAAAATTTCTTCTGGGCGGGTCTCTTGATCACTATTGCAACAAATATCAAGCCCCTACCGGGAATTTTTGCTCTCGCGCTTTTGTTTCCAATCCAGATCCGTTACTGGCTCGGATTATTTGCCGGCAGTGCAATCACGCTTCTTGTTCCCGCTTTGATAGTAGGTTTTTCCAATGATTACTTTTTCCATTTGCGTTGGTTTGAAACCCTGGGGGAAACCTTGCGATTGGTTAGACCCGGTCAACTCGACATAGCGAGTGCCATTGAACAGTTAGGGTTCCCGACACTTGGACGTTTTGCCCAGCTTGGTGTGGCAACGATCAGTTTAGTGTTATTGTTCAACCCCAAGAAAGAAAAGCAGTGGGGCACGTGGTGTTCGCTTGGTTTATGCGCCATTTTACTTGTCAGTTCACGAAGCGAATCACCCAGTTATGTGTTACTTGCCCCAACCTATGTTTTTATTGGCCAAGAAATTGCGGCACACAAAGGTCGTTTTCGTTGGCCATTTGCCATCTTGCTCCTTAGCGGAGTGTTTTTTGCGACGATTTGTTTTAATGATTTGTGGCCAAAGTGGCTGTGGAATCCGCATGCGCGATCGAACTTGTCAAAAACATTGGGAGCCAGCCTGGTGTGGTTAACGGCTGTGGGACTTACGACTCGAAAAGCAGGTACTCGGCCCAAGTTGGAAGACTTTGCTTAACTCCGTGTTTTACAGATTATCACCTTTCTACAGGCCAAACATAGCAATGCAGCCTTGTGAGGTGAAGCACTTTTTCATGGTGCAATTTGTATTGGGGCCTTTACTGTTCTTTTTTTTCAAGTTATTTGTGCGCGATGGTTTTGCAGCCACAACAATCGTGCTCCCAGCCGATTAGGTTCCAATACTTGCGCCCATCCACAAAGTTTCTAACCGAGTTACGGAAGAACTCTGGTTTAACTGTCCTTAAAGCAAAAACGGGTCTGCAGATAAAAAATTGCTACTTCCTGCAAGGGCTAAAGGGAACGCGTCAGGAGGTGTATGCCCGTAAAATCATCGATAAGAAACTGAACGAAGCAATCGTTTCCTTAGAGCCGGATTATGGGCTCATTCTTTACGATGCATTTCGAAGCAGGGAAACTCAGCTCGAACTCTTCGAAAGCTTCCAAAAGCAGTTCAAGTCTCTGCATCCCGAGTGGTCTAATGAGCGGTTGTTTCTGGAAACGAGTAAGAGCGTAGCGCATCCCAATGATACCAGCCGGTTTGAGGTGTCCCCTCACAACAGCGGTGCAGCCATTGACGTCGGCCTCTTTCAAAAGGCCAAGTTGCAGATATGGGAACCGAATTTGATGATACTTCCGAGT
>JACQOU010000414.1 GCA_016207775.1 Deltaproteobacteria bacterium | reverse complement strand
TTCAATACACTGATCTCACCTGTTCCAAAATCTTTAAGCGCAATCACCCCGAGAGTTGCAAGCCGAGAGCCTATCTCCTCCATTGCCCGCACTTCAGCCGGATCCTCAGCCTGAGCTCCGAAAAGCGAAAGTCCGCTATCCGATTGAGCCTTTGTTACAATGCCGTTGGAGAAAAGGACCGCGCTCTCGACATGGTCAAGACCATGCCGGAAGGCCCGCAGTGGCTTAACTACTATCGCTTCACCTTAGAACGAGATGTTGGTCAGCTGAGTCAAGCCTCTGAAACCTTGCTCAAGATACCCACCGATTATTTTCAGGACCCCGAAGAGCTTGAAGCCGCCGTAGATTTTGCCAAAAACCGGCAGGATTTGGTGCTGCTAAGGCATTTAGTGAAGAAGGATTAACCATATAGGTGACTCAGCAAATTTATCCGTTGCCTATATGCACGCATCATACGCATCGGAACAAAGGTCGAGGCATGCCTGGTCAACTTCAGGTTCGAAGGTATTATAGCCACAGACATACATAACGAGCATATTTCCAGAACCGGACGTACAGTATTTTGGTATTGAAATAGCCGGTGGCTTGCACGACCAGTCACACATCGACTTCTGAACCTGGCACATCAACTCGCCCATAGGCTGTGGAGGCTGATAAGAGGGACTGGGACTAGGACTAGGAGCCACATTCGTATTGACTGTATTGTAGCCAGCCGGTGGCTGTAATGGATAGCCTTCTCCATAAGCGGTACACGCGAAAAAAAAGACAAGCGTCATTAAAAAATGAAACATGTTTGCTTCCTCCTAACTGAAAAATGGATTGCAGGTATTTTGTTTAAACAGGATGCCGGACTAGCGAACACTTAATCAGATAGTACGCAAGTACTAAGCCAGCTTTTCCTAGGCAGGTGATAGGAAAACAATGTTGAAGGCATTAACAGCTTATTTCTGCCAGCCCCCAAAACACTTACGCGACAGCAACTTAGAACCCAGTTAATTTTCTGACAGTATTCCGACTGGATACGAATCAGCATAACTCCGGAGAATTCCTTGTCTAACCGGCCAAATTTTAATCGTAAAGATCAGCACAGATTAAACAGTCTCCCATTTTTGCATCTTATTTGTATCAAATAGAGAAACCCACCGCACGTAACAGAACAATTGTGAAGTTTTCTTCACAATTGCAATGACGTGGCGAGGTTGTCCGAACCGGCACAGCTTATTATTTTTTCCCATCTTGCATCTAATAGTCGTATAATTTTCATTACGTATACTTTATACTCGAAAAAAACGATCAATCAGAAGACCAGCGACAAGACACAGGCCCTGCGTCGTGCAGCCTCTGTGGTGAGCTCTCCCACGCGTACGTGGGGCCCTGCCCCAGAGGCTGCTCTCCCTGCTCTCCTTGCTCTCCCTCCTTGCGCTTTTTGCGGGGCGAATCCATACGGCGAGAAAAACAAGCGCTAGAAGGGGAAAAATATTTTTGATTCGCGCATTTTTTTATTGACGGAGATTTTGGAGGAAAATTCTTAGAAGTCTCTGACCGAAACTACGATGCCTTGTGAGCAGGGCAAAGATCCCGACACTGCGAGATTGGGTATCTTCAGACCATTTTTGTCTTAATGCGTTTTATCGTTGATTTATGGGCGGTGCAGGGGCCTTTGAAAACCGGTGGTAAGCTCTTTTTTCTTGGAGGTGATATGCACCTACTACACAAAAGAGCCATTGAACTTGGGTCTACTTATCTCAGCTGCGAGCCCCAGCTCCTGGAAACGCTCATGGAGATGGCAGAGAAGAATCTCTTTTTCCGACTGGGCTATACAGGAATGTGGGATTTTCTTGTGAAAGAACTTCATATGAGTGAATCACAGGCAAGCTACTTTCAGAGAGTAGCCCAACGCGCCAGAGCAGTACCTGAACTTAAAGGGGCCGTTCTTTCTGGTAAAATATCGCTTTCACAGGCAAGAAGGATCGTGGGAGTAATTGACCACACCAATGCGAGTCGGTGGATTGAGCTAGCCAAGACCTTGAAACAAAAAGATCTCGAACGCAAGGTGGCACAGGAGAGTCCACGGCGCCATGTGCGGGAGGGAATCGTACCTCTGGGCTCGGATTTGAGTAAGCTCACTGTGGTACTCACCATCGAAGAGGAGAAAAAGTTGGAACGGGCAAGGGACTTGGTATCTCAGGGACTTCAAAAGCCAGCGAGTTATCAGCAGACCGTAAGCGCAACCGTCAGTCTATTTCTCGACAAGAAGGATCCGGTCGTAAAAGCCGCAAGGGCGGCGGCGTCCTCAAGGACGTCAAAGACTGCTGGCGAAGTTACGACAAGCGCAAACCCAGCACGTCCACCCTTTCGGGCCCAAATCAAGCATGGCGTAATGTTACGGGACCAAGGTCAATGCACTCACACCGATGCCTTGGGAGTAAGATGCTCTCAAAAACGGTGGGTCGATCTGCACCACCTCAAGCCGCTTGCCAAAGGAGGAGAAAATAGTGTCGATAATTTGACTACGTTGTGCCGAGCACATCACAGATTTCAGCATGAGATGAGAACATAAGATCCTCGGCTCTCTTTTTCTTCCCTCACCATATGGATTCGCCCCGCAAAAAACGCAAGCAGAGTAGTTTCTGGAGAAGGGCCCCTCTTTTACCCACCCACAAACGCGATGACCCATTTTTGTAAGTGGAGTGAAACCAAGATTGGATAAATAACAGTCTTGCCTGTGGCACACGTACGTGAAAGGGGTGTGAATTGATGTCTGCAACATTTCCTTTAGACAAGGCTCGTTTTTTAAGTCCGGACAATGGACTTGTGTTTGGATGAGATGACCGATGAATGCGCGCCACAAATGGACTTTGTCGGAGAACTTATGGTCAGTCTCTCTGGCACTGGGAGCTTTAATTGTTCTAATTGTGCTCATTTGGGTCCTCCTTGCTCAAGATAGATCCTTCATCCATGGCCTAAAATCCCAGTACATTGGATCAGAAACGTGTCGGAAGTGCCACGAGAAAGAGGCCAATTCTTGGGAAAACACGCGTATGGCAAAGTCTTTTGAAGTATTGCAACCGAATGTCAAAAGACGAGAAAAGCTCTTAGCCCACCTCGATCCCGACAAGGACTACACGCACGACAAGAATTGCCTGCCATGTCATACGACAGGTTATGGTTTGGTGGGCGGCTTTGTTTCCATTGAAAAGACCCCACAAATGGCAGGGGTTGGCTGCGAAAGCTGCCACGGCCCTGGCGGAATGTATGCGGAAACCATCATGAGCTTGAAAGATCCCACGTTCAAAACAGCCGAAGTTCGCAAAACTGGACTTATTTATCCTCCGAAAGCTGACGTTTGCAAAACTTGCCACAATAAGAACAGTCCTTTTGTGGGGATGAATTATGTATTTAACTATGAAGAACGGGTAAAGAAGGGCTCCCATCAACATTTCAAATTGAAATATGAACATTAAACAGATGGATGCAATCTTTCATCATTTCTTGAAAGGAAAGTGTCGTGGGCCTAAAGGTTGAAGTCCCCGACCTGCCGTATTGGAGGGAACAGATAAAGTGTCAAAACGCGTGTCCTGTGCATACGGATGCGCGTGGTTACATTCGAGCCATTGCCGACAGCAACTTTGAACAGGCGTATTTGATAGCTCGTGGGCCCAATCCGCTTGCATCGATATGCGGGCGCATTTGCGGAGCCCCCTGCGAAACGGCTTGCCGCAGGGGCAACGTTGACCAAAGTATATCTATACGCGCGCTCAAGCGCTCCGCTCAGGAAGAAGGTTATCCAAATTTAGGTCGTCTAGTTGATCTGGTTAAAACGGTTGGAAGCTCAATTGGGGATCGAGTCTGTGCCGGACTTGATGACGTGGGCCACCTTCTCGGTTCCCTGGAAGAAAAGAAGATTCAAAAGGTAAAGGGATTGAGTGTCGGCATTGTCGGATCGGGACCGGCCGGGTTATCTGCCGCGCATGATTTAGCCTTAATGGGTTTTTCTGTCGTCATTTATGAAATGGAGGCTGTTGCAGCTGGGATGTTATATCTCGGGGTTCCGGCCTATCGTTTGCCCAGAGAAATCATCAACGCTGAAGTCGCGGTGATACGAGCGCTGGGCGTAGACATTCAAACTCATTGTACCATTGGCAAAGACGTTTCTTTGGAACAGTTAAGAAATCGCCATCAAGCCGTAATCATTGCCGTGGGACTTAAGAAATCCAGAACTGTGCCCATTGCAGGCAATACGGCAGAGGGTGTGTTTGGAGGAGTGGAATTCTTACGGAGCATGGCTCTAAAGGAACCCCACCGCATCGGAAAGCAAATAGTCGTGATCGGCGGCGGAAATGTCGCCTACGATGTTGCCAGGAGTGCGCTTCGCAGACAGCAGATGGACATTGTGGGAACCCTTCGACGAGAGGCTGCTTCTGCCGAAGTGACCTTGTGTTGTCTTGAAACACGCGACCAGATGCTTGCTGATGAAATCGAGATCCTTGAGGGCGAAGAAGAAGGGGTTAAACGCGTGAATGGCTATGGCCCCCAACAAATCCTAACGGATGAACAGAATAAGGTTAAGGGCGTGCTTTTTCATAAAGTGGTTTCCATTTTTGACGAGAAAAAGCGCTTTAACCCTAAATTCGATCCCGCTGATAGTTTAGTTTTAAAAGCAGATACCGTCTTAATGGCCATTGGACAGATGGCGGATTTATCCTTACTCCAATTGGAAAAAAACGGCATTCAGCTAACCGAGCGCGGCACAATTACAAGCAATGTCGCTAGTGGTGAGACTTCAGCACACAACGTCTTTGTGGCGGGTGACCTGGCACACGGTCCAAAACTGATGATTGATGCAATCGCCAGCGGTAAGACCGTGGCCAGGTCCATCTATCAGAAACTCACAGGTCAACAGCTCCCGTTCGAAGCCTTGGAACTCCATATCCCGATACAGGGATATGGACGGGAAATGGGTTATGAAAAACTCAGGCGTCAGGCGCTCGAAGTGGCGCCTGTTGAACAAAGAATTTCAAAACACGATGTACTGGTCGAAAGGGGATTTACCCGCTCACAAGCATTACTGGAAGCTTCCCGCTGTCTGGATTGTGGGGTCAATACCATCTTTGACGGAAACCGTTGCATATTGTGCGGCGGTTGCGTCGATGTTTGTCCGCAGATTTGCTTGAAGCTAGTGCCTGCCTCCGAATTAGATGGGAACAAGGGCTTTGTAGAGCTTACCGACCTTATCAAGGATAAAAAGCAGTCGGATGAACTGACAGCCATCATTAAAGATGAACAAAAATGCATCCGATGCGCCCTATGCGCAATTCGGTGTCCAGTTGATGCGATCAGTATGGAACGATTTACATTTAGGGAGTGCATAGGATGAGCAGCTTTCAACGAGGTCAATGTATCCAGGGGAAATGGGAGTCGATTAGTCGTCGTGATTTTTTCGGGGTTGCTGCCGCTTGGTCCGCAGCTACGTCGATGGGGCTCGCCTTGATAGGACTCGTGAAATTCCCGATACCTGCACTTTTCCCCGACATTGCGAGGCTCTTTAAAATCGGGAAACCGGGTGACTATCCGGTGGGAACAGAAAAAATTTTTGAAGAAAAGAAAGTGGTCGTCATACGCGATCAGGAAGGACTGTATGCCATTTCGCTTACCTGCACTCATTTGGGATGTGTGGTAAGCCGTCAAGCGAACCGATTTGATTGCCCTTGCCACGGATCGAAGTTTGATTCGATTGGAAGAGTCCTGTCGGGACCGGCCCCCAAAGCACTGCCATGGCTTAAGGTTTTCCAGCTTCCAGATGGAAAACTGGTGGTCAACGCAGCGAGATCGGTCCCGACAGGCACTAAGTTTGTTGTCACCTAAAGGGATTTTCCGATGTCGTTCAGAGATTTTCTCCACAATCTTGCAAGCCTCCCAAAAACTTTCCGAGACTCGTTCGTCCGTCATGGAAGGCCAACAACGGATCGCACCCGTTCTCAGATGGTTATGAGCAATGTGTTCTTACACATACACAGCACTCGCATCCATCGCTACACATTAAGAAAAACGTTCACCTTCGGGCTTGGAATCATTGCTGCTGCATCGTTTTTCATTTTGCTCGTAACGGGTGTTCTTCTCATGATTTACTACAAGCCGTCTGTCGCCCTTGCTTACGATTCTATCAAAGACATTCAGTTTATTGCGCCTGGTGGTCGCTTAATCCGAAACATTCACCGCTGGGCTACCAATGTCATGATTGTGAGCGTCTTGTTCCACATGGCACGCGTTTTTTATACGGCAGCTTATAAGGAAACCCGATCATTCAATTGGCTAATTGGAATCGTCCTGTTTGTTCTGACATTGGGCTTGAGTTTTACCGGTTATCTGTTGCCCTGGGATCAGCTTGCCTACTGGGCAATTACTATCGGTTCTAACATCGCTGCCTCTCCGCGAGAACTAACGGACCTGCTGGGTATTACCCCCTATTTTGATCCAGGCGGCCTAATGAAAACACTCATTCTGGGATCAGAAGAAATCGGGCAGGAAGCCTTGATACGGTTTTTCTGGCTTCATTGCATGGTGCTTCCGCTGGCTCTTGTTCTGTTTTTGAGCGCGCACTTTTGGCGGGTGAGAAAAGATGGCGGCCTTTCCCGGCCTGACAACATTTCACCGGAAGAACTCGAAGGTATTGAACAGGATGAAGATGCCAACAGCGCATTTGATAAGGCCCCACAAAAGACATACGGCTTAATGTGCCTCGTTCGCGGAACGAGTCCGGCAGTGGGAAGAGGGCCACAAGACACGGTTCCAAGCTGGCCAACCCTTTTTGTTGCTGAAACAGCGCTTTTTATGCTGACCTTAGCAATCGTTTGCATACTTGCTTATTTTTTTAATGCACCCCTCAAAGAAATTGCCAACGCTGCTGTTCCAGAAAATCCAGCTAAGGCACCTTGGTATTTTCTGGGACTTCAGGAATTAGTTTCCTATTCAGCATTCATGGGGGGAGTGGGCATTCCGTCTATAACTTTGCTCGGACTTGCACTCATCCCTTACCTGGATCGCGAAAAACAAAGCCTTGGCCATTGGTTTGACAACTCCCAGGGAAGGTATGTTGCGACAGCTTCGCTGGTCTATGCAACATGCGTGACCGTTGCGATGCTGGTCTTCACGGTAAAATTCGGATGGCTCAGGAATTGGTTTCCTCACATTTCTCAACTTGTCATCCTTTTGATTAATCCTGGAACCGTGCTGGTAGCATTGTTTGCATTTTGGTCGTTGCGCTACATGATTAAATTCGATTCCACTCGCATTGCTGCCATTGGTTTGTTCACATGCTTTATCGTTTCATTTGTTATCTTAACTTATTTTGCAACCATTCATCGAGGTCCAAACTGGGGTTTCTACTGGATGCCAAGTCAGTGGCCCGTCCATTAATGTTATGAGCAAATTCTTTAAAATTTTAATCATCGTTTGCGCTGCGGTAACTACATTGGTTCTCACGTGGGAAGCATGGCGGGAAAATCTCAGTATGGATTGGCGCAAGTATCAAAATAAATACAAAAACGAGCTGATTGGCATGGCTCAAACGGAACAACAACGAAAATTTGCCGATGACTATGAAATCAAGCTTCGACAAATAGTCCTGCCGAAGTTAGATCGCGCCGATCGTTGTATCAGTTGTCATGTTGGTATTGAAGACAGCAGAATGAATAATCATGCCAATCCGATCAAGGCACATCCCGGCAATTACTTGGAAACCCATGACATAAACTTAGTCGGTTGCACCAGCTGCCATGACGGTCAGGGCAGAGCGATTATCGCTGTAGCCGCTCATGGGCGGGGTGAGGACCAATACTGGGAGACTCCGCTTCTTAAAAGCCCATTCATCCAATCCAATTGTGTCAGGTGCCATTCAAACGGCCCAAGTCAGGCACAAGCCTACAACCACGGAAAAACTCTTTTCCAACAGAAAGGCTGTGTCGGATGTCACAAGATCAGTGAAGCGGGCGGTGTTATCGGACCCGCACTTTCAGATATCGGTCGCGCCAGTTTTCACGCGAAGATGCCAATTGCCGCAAACCGTGAGCGTCTTCTAAATCAATTTGATGGCAATGTGAACCTAGCCTACCTCTTTGAGGCGGTTAGTGAGCCCAAGGCCCAGCCCAAAGATTCCACCATGCCCACAATGGAGTTCTCGGAAGAGGAACTGACGGCCATCCTTGTTTACCTTAAGAGCCTAAGCACGCAGCGATCAATGATGGAAATTGGCGATAGACCGCAGGCGCTTGCAGCTAATTTGAATTCTCCACCAACAACAGATTCCAAGATCCGTACAAACCCAACCTCGGCTCTCTCATCTAGAGGACAACAGATTTTCACCAAGGCCTGTGTTGCCTGCCACACCATCGGTTCGGGCGACAGAGTGGGTCCCGATTTGAAAGGGGTAACCTCTCGCCGGGACAAAACCTGGTTGAAGTCCTTTATTCAGGCCCCCAACAAGAAAATAGAGAATAAGGACCCGATCACTATGGAGCTGCTTGCGAAATATAAGACTCCGATGCCGGGCCTGGGACTAACTCCCGAAGATATCGATGAAGTTATCCGTTATCTAAAAAATCCGCAGAGCGCTCAATTGATTCCCAGTGAAACAAGCCCCGCGTCACCTGACAACAAATCCTCTGCAGCTAACCGGATAGACATCAAAAAAGGATTGGCTTTGTTCCAAGGGTCGCAACGGTTACTGAATGAAGGCCCCGCTTGTATTACGTGCCATGACGTCAGAAACAAGGCGGTCTTTGCGGGTGGCCGGTTGGCCAAAGAGTTGACCCAGTCCTTCTTCAGGCTAAGGGAAGCGGGAATGACTGCTATTTTAAAAGATCCGCCCTTTCCGTTGATGCGAGCGGCTTACCAGAACAACGTGATAACGGCCGATGAAGCAACCGCTTTGACTGCGTTCCTTGAGCAAGTGACCAAAGAGCAGGGCGATCATACGCAAAGTGACTCCGCCCCCAAAATACTGTTCTCAGGTTTAGTGGGGTTGGCCCTGCTCTTTGGCCTTTATTATGCTGCCGGTTTAGGCAGAAAAAGGGAAACCGTAAACAAGAGTATTTATGACAGACAGATTAAATCCACAAATCGCAAAGGGATTTTATGAGTTGGATAAAAGACCTTGTTTCGCCAAAGACCCGCAAATGGGAAGAATTTTACCGCAATCGTTTTCAGCACGACAAAGTGGTGCGAAGCACTCATGGGGTCAACTGTACAGGCGGATGCTCATGGCAAATTCACGTAAAAGACGGCATCGTAACATGGGAAACGCAACAATTGGACTATCCGCTTCTCGACGACAAGCTCCCTCCCTATGAGCCCCGGGGCTGTCAGAGGGGAATTTCTTTCTCTTGGTACTTATACAGTCCGCTTCGCATCAAGTATCCGCTTATCAGACGTGCGCTATGGGATGCCTATCGCAAAGAAAAAGAAAAAACAAACGACCCTTTTAGAGCCTGGAGCAATATTCAGAACAATGAATCATTGCGTAGCCATTATCAAAAGGCCCGTGGAAAGGGTGGATTTATTCGTGTCAGCTGGGATCAGGTTCTTGAGATGATGGCCGTTGCCAATCTTTACACGGCCAAAAAATACGGCCCTGATCGTGTGGTTGGATTTTCTCCCATTCCTGCCATGTCCATGTTGAGCTATGCGGGCGGCTCCCGGTTTTTACAGCTTTTTGGCGGCGTGAACTTGAGTTTTTATGATTGGTACTGTGATCTGCCTAATGCTTTTCCTGAAGTTTGGGGTGAACAGACGGACGTTTGTGAAAGCGCGGACTGGTACAACGCAAAAATGATAGCGGACATGGGTGCGAATCTGAATATGACGAGGACGCCCGACTGCCATTTTTTTGCGGAGGCTCGCCATAACGGAACAAAGACCGTCGTTTTTTCACCCGATTTTAGCCAGGTTTCCAAGTATGCCGATCAATGGGTTGCTCTCCATGCAGGAAGTGACGGCGCTTTTTGGATGGCAGTAACACATGTTGTGTTAGAGGAATATCACAGCCAAACACAAAACAATTATTTCATCGATTATGCGAAGAAGTACACCGATTGTCCGTACCTGGTGAAAATTGAAAACGAAGCAGGCACGTTCAGGCCCGGTCGGCTGTTACGTGCCAGTGACCTTGCAAAGTATAAGCATGTCTCCAATGGAGAGTGGAAATTTCTCAATATCGATAAGGAAACAAAAGAGCTAGTGGTGCCCAAGGGAGCCGTTGGGCATCGTTGGGATGAGAAAAAAGGAAAATGGAACCTTAAGCTGGAAAGTTCCGAAGGAGATAAATCGTACCATCCCTTGCTGACCCTTTTGGAGGACCATGACGAAACTCTTCAGGTTGAATTTAAAGAGTTCGGGCTCGACAACACGGTACGACGAGGTGTGCCTGTAAAATACGTCACAACTTTATCGGGCAAAGTGCCAGTCACCACTGTTTATGATCTGGTAATGGCACAATACGGAGTGCGGAGAGGTTTAGCGGGGGCATATCCGGCAGATTATGACGACGAAAAGGGTGCCTACACACCGGCATGGCAGGAAGTTTTCACAGGCGTTGACAGAAAAACTGTCATTCAGTTTGCACGGGAATGGGCTCAAACGGCAAGCGCTACCCAAGGCAAATGCATGGTGATTATCGGAGCCGGGGTGAACCACTGGTATCACAACAATTTAATTTATCGCTCGGCCATCATGACCCTCTTGCTAACCGGATGCGTCGGTAAAAATGGGGGGGGAATGAACCACTATGTCGGGCAGGAAAAACTCGCGCCGATGGATTCCTGGTCCGCCATTGCATTTGGCAGAGATTGGCAGGGGGCAGCTCGCTTGCAACAGGCGCCTATCTGGCACTACATCCACACGAGCCAATATCGGGTGGACGGACATTTCAGGCATTACAATACGGTCCCCGACAATCGGCTTACTCGGGGACACATGGCCGATCAGATCTTTAAGGCGGTGCGCATGGGTTGGATGCCTTTTTTCCCGCAGTTTAAACAAAACTCACTTGAGCTGGGCCGCGAAGCCCAAGCGGGAGGCGCTAAAGACGACGAGGCAATCAAAAAATATGTTCTTGAGAAATTAAAATCAAAGCAACTGGAATACTCGATTAGCGATCCGGAAGCTTGCGAGAATTTCCCGCGAGTTTGGTACATCTGGAGAGGCAATGCCATTGTTGGCAGCATGAAGGGCATGGAATACTGCCTGAAGCACTACCTGGGCACCTCCCATGCCGTTATGACCGAGGAGTGTTCCCAGAAAACTGAAGAGCTCAAATGGCATGAGAAAGCCCCAACCGGGAAAATGGACTTAGTGGTGGATATTAATTTCCGGATGGATTCCTCGGCGCTGTATTCGGACATCGTATTACCGGCGGCCTCCTGGTACGAAAAAGCGGATCTGAATTCCACGGATATGCACTCCTTCATCCACCCGCTTTCACCCGCGATTGCGCCTGTGTGGGAATCGAAAACGGATTGGGAGACATTCAAACTATTGGCTCAAAAAACTAGTGAGTTGGCAAACAGTTATCTGGCGGAACCTCAAGTTGATGTTGTGACTTCGCCGATTGCCCACGATACCGCCGGAGAAATCACCCAATCCGTGATCAAGGATTGGTACCTGGCGGAGTGTGAAGCGATTCCCGGTAAAACAATGCACAACATTGCTATCGTTCACAGGGACTATACCAAGCTTTATGAAAAGTTTATTGCACTGGGGGAAAACGTAAAAAAGAATGGCTTGGGCGCCCACGGTAATCACTACTTGTGCGCGGATATATACGAACAGATTATCAATTCAAATCATTATCCAGTGGAAACCCAAGATGGAAAAACCTATCCCTCCCTGAAAGAAGATGTTTGGGCCGCCAATTTGGTATTGAAATTATCCTCGCTGACCAACGGTGAGTTAACTGTCCGGGCTTTTGAAAATGCACAGAACAATACCGGAGTTCAATTGGCGGACATTGCCCAAGGAAGCAAAGATGTCCGGATCAGTTATGCGGACATTCAAGCCCAGCCCCGAAGGTATAACACCTCGCCTTTATGGTCGGGACTGATGAACAATGGTCGAGCGTACTCGGCGTATACCTATAATGTGGAGCGGTTGGTTCCGTGGCGCACTCTGACAGGGCGGCAGCATTTATATCTCGACCATGAAATGTATATTGCTTACGGGGAACATCTTCCGACTTACAAACCTTCTCCCAAGCCGGAAGTTTACGGTGATTTGAAACACACTATTCAAGAAGGACATGCACTCGTACTGAATGCCTTAACCCCTCATGGAAAATGGCATATTCACACCACTTACGCTGACAATCTACGAATGCTTACTCTTTCAAGGGGATGCGAGCCCTGCTGGCTAAGCGAGCAGGACGCCGAGAGCTTGAACATTAATGATAATGACTGGGTTGAGGTGCATAACGATCACGGAGTGTTTTGCACGCGAGCCGTTGTCAGTTCCAGGGTGCCGAAAGGTGTTTGCATTGTCTATCATGCCACCGAAAGAACTATCGGAATTCCAAAATCGCAAATTAGAAAAGGCAGCCGAGGCGGAGGACTCAATAGTTTCACGCGGATTCATCTTAAGCCAAATCTGCTCGCGGGAGGCTATGGCCAGTTCACTTATCATTTCAACTACTGGGGTCCAACGGCCGTAAATCGTGACACGCACGTGGTTGTAACAAAAATGAGCGAGGTTGTTTTTTAGTATGGATATACGTTCTCAAATCTCAATGGTTTTTCACTTGGATAAGTGCATTGGCTGTCATACCTGCTCGATCGCCTGCAAAAACATCTGGACCGACCGTAAAGGCGCCGAATACATGTGGTGGAATAATGTCGAGACAAAGCCCGGTACCGGATATCCGACAAAATGGGAAGATCAGGATATATACAAGGGAGGATGGAAGCCTGCAAAAAATGGCGCCATCAAGCTGAGAGGAGCTGGAAAACGACAGCTTCTTAATATATTCAGTAACCCGAACCTGCCAACAATCGACGATTACTACGAGCCCTTCACCTATAAGTACCTAGATTTGATTGAATCACCTGAAGGCGAAGTTCAACCCACTGCTCGGCCCGTGTCGCTGATCACGGGCAAGCCCATAGATATCAAGATGGGCCCAAACTGGGATGATGATCTCAGCGGGACTCCCGATTTCGCCCGGCAAGATTCCAACTTAAAAGCTCTAAGCCCCGCCCAATCTCAGGCCATGTTTCAGCTTGAGAAAATGGCCCTCTACTATTTGCCCCGCATCTGCAACCATTGCCTCAATCCCGCATGCGTGGCCTCATGCCCTTCGGGCGCCATTTATAAAAGGGGTGAGGATGGCATTGTTCTGATTAACCAGGATGTTTGCCGGGCGTGGCGGATGTGTGTGGGAGCCTGTCCGTACAAGAAGTCGTATTACAATTGGAACACCGGCAAATCAGAAAAATGTATTCTCTGTTATCCGCGCGTAGAAGCAGGCCTGGCACCTGCCTGTATGCATTCGTGTGTGGGAAGGATTCGTTATCTGGGTGTCGTTCTTTACGACGCAGAGAAAATTCTCCAGACAGCCTCAGGTGAGGAACAAAACTTAGTCGATACTCACCTAGACATCATCGTTGATCCTAATTCACCTGAGATCATTCGTGCGGCTAAATCCAATGGGATTGCTGATTCAACATTAAGAGCGGCACAGAACTCACCCGCTTATAAGTTTGTTAAGCAGTGGCGACTGGCTCTGCCTCTGCATCCAGAATTTCGCACCTTGCCTATGCTTTTCTATGTACCCCCCCTGTTGCCAGTAATGGCTTCAGTCGCAGCGAAAGATAATGACCCTAAAAGTTTAAATCCCATTGCGAAAATTTGGGATGACACTCGGGTATACGATACGAGTATGGATAAAGTTTTTGGAACGATCGATGAAGCAAGGTTTCCGCTGAAATATTTGGCAAGTCTTTTCAGTGCGGGTGATGAGGCCCAAGTGAAGATAAGGTTGAAAAAACTAATGGCCGTTCGTATTTATCGCCGTCATTTGACCGTTGGAGATATCCAGGCAAATCAGGCAACACAAGCACTCGATGAGGTGGGCTTAACAGCGAAAGATGCGGACGCAATCTATTATCTTACCTCCCTTGCACAGTTCGATGACCGATTCGTCATTCCGGCATCTCACCGAGAGCAAGCCCTCGAAATGCTCGAATTCACGGGTGACGTGAAGGGGTGTACCGGTTTTGGGACAAAAGAACACCCGGGAAGAGGACCCTAATAATGGACCAGGCTCACTACGTCGGACTCGCTGACTTATTTGCATATCCGGACGCATGCTTCCTGGATAAGGTTCAGCAAGTCCGAGCATCTCTTGAAAGTAATTATCCAAAGGCAGCGCGTGAAGTTGCGTCGTTTTATAAACAGATTTCTAATAGAAGCTTGAATAGCATTGAGGAATTATTTATTCGAACTTTCTGCGTTCAAGCGATCACCACTTTGGATATTGGATATGTTCTTTTTGGTGATGATTATAAAAGAGGCGCGTTATTATCCCATTTAAACCGTGAGCATGGCCGAATGCAGAATGATTGCGGCACAGAACTGGCGGACCACTTGCCCAACATATTGCGGCTGTTGCCTAAATTAGACAGTGCAGAGTTAATGCAGGAACTCGTCGAAGAAATCCTTTTTCCGGCAATTGAAAAAATGGCTCAAGAATTTGATCCTGAAAGGCAAAGAAAAAGGAATCAGATGTACAAAAGATATTACAAGACCATTCTTGATACACCACTGACCAATCTAAATGTCTATCACAGTGCCCTGCAAGCAGTGCTCTATGTTTTAGAAGAAGATTTCCAAATCCGTAGAAATACCAGGAAGTCACAGCCCAAATCTCCTTTTCTAAATAGTATCTACGACAGTGCACTCGAGCGGGAAATATCAGATGAGGTTGAAAGATGATGACTAGCTTGCACAGTTTCCTGTTTATTGCCCTCCCGTATCTGACGATGGGTGTCTTCTTGGTCGGAACGTTTTATCGTTATAAGGTCCAATCATTCAAAGTGTCTTCTTTATCTTCCCAATTTCTTGAAAATGAAAAACTCTTCTGGGGCTCGACGGCCTTTCATGTCGGAATGATGGCTGTCCTTTGCCTACATTTAATTGCTTTTTTGTTTCCGCGGACCCTTCTGGCATGGAACAGCTATCCTATCCGATTAATCTTGCTTGAAGTAACCGGCTTTGTTTTTGCGCTCAGTTTTTTGGCGGGTCTTATTCTTCTTTTTGTGCGGCGAATTTACGTTCCCCGCATTCGAGTGGTAACACAATGGACTGACCTTCTGATTGAGGTCCTGCTCTTATTCCAAATCACGTTAGGCTGCGTGATAGCCGTGCTCTATCGCTGGGGATCTTCCTGGTTCGCTTCCGATCTATCGCCTTATCTGTGGTCACTAGTGAGGCTGAACCCAGATCTTCAGACAATAATAGCAATGCCCGAGATCGTGCAGGCCCACGTGGTTGGAGCCTTTCTCATCCTGTTAGTATTTCCCTTTACCCGCCTTATCCACTCCCTGGTGGCACCTCTTCATTATCTTTGGCGCCCGTACCAGCAAGTGATATGGCTGTGGGATCGTAAGCGAGTTCGCGACACACGGAAGAAATGGTCCGAGCATCTACCGAAGAACACTTAAGGGAAAGCACCAGCTTTTTGATTGGAAGATAAACTTAATGAGCTTACAGTTTAGCTCTATGTTTCATGAGAAGACACGCGGCCCAGCCACTCAGTTGTCAATACTCTAAAGACCGACGTTTGTTCGATCTCCAGGTTATGTCCAGCGTGATCCAGCGTGGCATAAGACATTTGTGGGTAGGCACCTTGCAACGTCCAAGCATCTTGATAACCGACTATGTGATCTTGCTTTCCAGCCAAAACGAGCACTGGCTTGTTGAATGGTTTATCGAGCTTATCTGGGTCAAAAGAAAATCCATAACCTTCTTTTGAGAGCCGTGCGCAGAATTGAACATCGTGTGCTCTCATGCCAGGCATTATTTGCTTTTGATAACGAAACCAGCTTTCTCGGTTTTGAATTACGGCGATTGATTCGAACTCTGCCTTATCTTTGGATTTTAGCTGATGCATGAAGCGATCATCGCGCTCTTTTACCGATAGTTGTGGAACGGTTCTTTTTTGGCTTTCTGCAAAAACAACAGGACAGAGAAGACAAAGTCCTTTAACCTGCGACTGGATGCTGTGTACGATTCCACGTGCGATATATCCACCGTAGGAGTTGCCAATAATAGCAAAAGTTTGCCCCGGAATTATGGCGTCAATAAACTGGAGAATTACTTCGAGCATTTCATCGGCATTCTTAACCAGAGGGGCCTTCGACTTTCCCATGCCTGGTAAGTCTAAATAAATCCTCTTCCAACCAGATATCTTTTTGAAAATAGGCTCCGTGGCTATTTTGAGCGACCGATGATCCAGCGTAAAGCCATGAACCATGACGATAGGCCTGCCTCTGCCTATGGTCTCATAAAAAATGGTGGCATTCTTATTTCTGTATTCCATTTGAAGTTCCTCTAAGCCATTAGTTTCCACCTTGCAAAACCGTCCGATTAGGTGCTTTCACTCCTGCCATTTCCTCCCCGCAGCTATCTCTTAATTTGCCGCTTGTAATAGCAGCAGCGGACGTAGCAGCTACCGATTCAGCGTATGTCTGATATTTCCACCATCTGAAAGGAAATGCCCTCGAAAGTTTAAGGACAAAGTCGCTGCCTCTGCCGCCCGCTCGTTCGAGAAGATCTCTTACGTATTTTTCGCCCAGTTCTTCGAAAATAACCCGCCTTTCCAACAGTCTCAACATCTGCTCAACGGCTTGCTGCCGATCGGAACCTACAAAATTGAATAAAGCTTCAACGAAACGTTCGTCGCTGATCTTTACGAGCATATTCGGTACAGGAGAAAATCGATCGCTTTTGATTGCAGCTTGGAGAGCCACTTCGGCATCTAAAGCCAGGAGCTGGTCCCACCTGCCATTTAAGCGCCTTTGAATGAGCAAATCAAATTCTTCGCCATCATAAGACAAGTAAGCCTTTAGCGCACTCATTACTTCTAAATCTGTTGAGCTATCAACCTTTTTATACTTTTCGAGGAGCAAGCGTGGCACCCTGATTTCAACCAACCGGCAAAATTTATCGTTACCGCGCCTCTTAAAAGCATCGACAAGCCGTATTACATGTTCAGCCGGCAGGACGTCGAGTAAAGTGTCGAGGCTTTTCTCGTGCTCCTGTATTTGCCGAAGAAGTTCAGGGTCGTTCCAATCGATTTGGCTTTTATCGGGTGAAGCATGGGCTAGAGCAAACTTGAGAATTTGCGCAGTCCTCACCCAATTTCCCTTCATGAGTTTTATCAGCACTTCGGTTTTCAAGCTTTTTTGAATTTCATCGGTAATTGCTTTTCGTGCCTGATCGGCAGGCATGCGCAAGTAGGCCTGCCACTCCCTTAATTCTTCCCTTGGTCCCAACGTGTGTGCTCTAAATTCACCATGGCCTTGCGAAACAATGGATAGAAGACCCTTATCCGTCAAAACGGTGTTGAAGTGGGTATGATGCTTAGCAAAGGGGGACGTGCCCTGCTCCTGCAACCGCACGGCAATCAAGCAGTTCATAGCTTCCATATGGAGAGAGAAGTCCGGATTTGATCTTCCTGACTCTAGTATTTCGGTAATCTCTACTCCAGCCTGAAACCGAGAGCTCCCATCGGCGTCAGGGGCAAGGCGAGCTGCGATCGCTTTTGCTTTATCAAAATTTCGTCCCGCACGATTACTAAGATGCTTGTGGTAAGAAACAACCTCGCCCGTTAAATCTTTCTCTGGATGTTCGATAAGATCCTCAACGCCAGCCGCCCTCAACAGAGCACTTAAACTCCGAAGATATTCTTCATCCTTGTCGTATGGCAAAATGGTACGAAATTCAACGTATCTTGACTCACGTTGCCAGCTGACATTCTTAAGTATCGCCAGTTCCTCATGGGAAAGGCCTTCCTTGAGGGGCGGAGCTAGGGG
Source organism: Deltaproteobacteria bacterium (assembly GCA_016207775.1). Lineage (GTDB taxonomy): Bacteria > Bdellovibrionota > FAC87 > UBA2466 > UBA2466 > JACQOU01. Next base: position 9,057 of record JACQOU010000414.1, on the reverse strand, counting down.
AGTTTTCAGAAAAAGCTCTGCCTTTGCCAAAGGAGGAAGATAATTGAAGCGGATGATCGTTAGTTTTTCATTAGGGCTTGTTCGTCTCAGGTACGATATCCAACGGGTTCTTAATTGCTCCCAATCAGGTGCAGTGACCAAAGAATCAGCGGACAACACAGCCCCCAATCCCGTTTGCAGGTTATCTTCCAAAGTGGATAACCGCGCAATATCCAAGCCATCGAACCTAAGCGAATGTTTTTTTGGTTCGGAGGGCGTTTCCAATTTATGATCAGGGGGTAACCAGATACCGGACGGGCTTAACTGAAATCCTTCTGAAGTATCACCACCTAATGCACCTGCCCTTTTAATAACAAGCTCTGCGCCAGGGGCTCCAACAGAAAATTTGGACTCCTTCAGAAGCGCAATCCCCGCTTCACCAAAATCCAGTTTCACTTGAGGTTCAGAAATCTGTGCGGAAGACAGTGGGGTGGTTAGATTAAGCCCCTTTGTCAGCTCTTTTTTCAGACCTTCCGGCAGCGCCTCAAGTGCCTGCCGGGAGGCAAGGTAGTTTCTAAAAATAGATTCCGGCAGACGGCCCATGTCTGGCACAGTCAGGGGCGGACGGAGGGCCGCAAAATCAAAAAACCGCATCATCCCAACAAGGCCCCATTTCTTCAGTTCGACTTCATAGCCTTTTAAAAACGCTTGGTCCTTTCGGGAGTCAGCGCTGTCTTGCAGGCCAGGCGGCTCTGCGCTTGCAACCAAGGCAAGAATCAAAAAAATAATGGACAGCGCCCTTTTCAGACTAAGAATCATCCTGATTTTAACGTGCAAATCCTCGACCACTTGAGTAGCCCTCAAGCTAGACCCGAATACCAAAAGAATAAGGTTAAAAAGCTGGCAATCGGACGGTTTACGGCAAGGCCGGAATTCAGCTGGTCTTCACTGGTCCGTAGTTTGCAAAATATTCGGGCATGTCAGTAGCTCATTCGCCCAAGGAACCAAAGAACAAACATACTACTGATCCCTATACGGAGGTAACTTGGGAGAGTGACGTCGATACCCCCTTTGATCGGAATCCAACGTTCTTGGAGTAGGCGGCGCGGAAGGAATGTCTCCCTTTTTTGACGTGTTTGCAGTAGGCGGAGCTGGAGGAATGTCTCCCTTTTTTGAATCCAACGTGTTTGCAGTAGGCGGAGCTGGAGGAATGTCTCCTATTGGCGCCAGCTGTTCATCTACTGGCGCCTCTCCGGCACACCAAGGAGCCGAAAGTGTAATACCTGCAATTTTGGGGTGGTACATACGGTCAGGCACAAGGTTCTCGCTGGCATCGTCTCCAGCTTCGACCCCTTCTTCTGTCCAGGTGCAATGGGCGTCCACAAGTTTAGCCTCAGTCTTAAGTTTACAATCCGATTGAACTTGTTTTGCAAAGGTAGCCGTATATTTGGGATTGGAAATCCATGGAGGTAAGTACAGATCCGGACATTGTTTTCTTAGTTCGGAAGGAATACTTTGCCATTTTGTCGATATATCTTTACATCCATCCTCCCCAGACATCGTTTTCAGACTTCCGTACAGAAATTCGACTAAAGCGCGAGATGCGTTCTCGGTGGTGCAGCGGCCAATCGTTTTGGTCCGCCATCCAACGTTGCGACTAGTCTCAAACCATGAATGAACGTATTCGGAATCAAAAGGAGAGTATTGCGAGTAGGGTCCCTTTGCCTTTGCCTCTTTCTCGGCCGCTATCAAATGATCTTCGCCCTTTTCAGTATAGTGGATGTTCGTTTTGACCAATGGTCCTTTCACTGTGTACCGTCCATTCGGTTTCTGTTTACACTCTTTTTCATAGCGGTCGGATTGAACTTGATTCAGTTCATTGGGATATAATTTCTCTGTAAACACCTGCTTTGACTTCAAATAATTTTCGATATCTTCACTCGTCAGGATGCCGTTGTGTTCCTTATCTACCTGACGAAAGAGTTTACAGCGGTCAGGACCATAGGGGCTGCAATATAACCTCATAAACTTTCGGAACACGGGTAAGCTCGGGGCAGCGGATTGGTTGGCACCGCATTCGGCGCCAATGCAAAAGCTCGGTTTTTTGTCCAGAAAATATCTACACGCGCCCGAATGGCATGTCCCCAACCAGACAAGAGGATTCGTCGCAGTACTGCCGATAGAAAAAACGAGCTTGTCACCATCGACGAAACCGACAGCTGACTTATCTGAGCCGACTACAAATCGGCTGCCATGGGAAGTTCGAGGGGCTGCTCTCAGTACTCCCTCGGCTTTGGGTATGTAAAATAACGGAAGATTATCACTCTGCTCAGTATCGGCCCCATGCCCGTTGACGAGGACCAGGGTTCCGGGCGAGTATTTTTTAGCTTTAAGCTGTTTACTCACTTCTTCTGGGGTTTTGTCATCAATATAATCGATGTGAGGACGAGGCTGGCACTCGTCAAGCAGTGGCCCAAGCGCCGCATTTAGCACCCCCTGATTCGTTGCTCGGTCCCCCCCCAAACGCCCATACGAGACAACAACTACGGGAGGTGCTTTATGCTGCGCCGGCCTGGTGTCGGCCTGGAGACAAAAAAAATGGGCGATTAGGCTAACAAACAAGGATAATGGATATCGGATGAACATTCATTCATTTTACCGCGAGATTTGGTGCGTTTGTTATTATACTTTTAAACGAGCGTCCTTAGTGTGGAAGCTATTGCCAACCAAACGTGCGATCAAACCAGGATCTCAGATGGCGCGGAAGGGAAGTGGCTGGTTGCGAGTTAAATCGCGGGAGGACCCGTCCACTAACAAAGTTATAGAAGCGTTCATAAGCTCGCCGACCAGTTCTCTTCAGCTTTCCATTTGTCGCAAAAAGATTATGTCCTGCTCCTTTAAGGTCCTCATATTCAAAATTTGGAAGCGACTTCGACAAGCCTTCCAACTCAACCCTGTCATCCGGTAATACCTGCGGATCAGTGCTACCGGTAAGACACAAAACGGGAGTGCTGCCAAAATAGCCAGGTACCTTCCAATTAATGGATCGTGTCGTACGAAAGAACCATGTTATGGTCTCCATGTCCAAGGTATCGATGCGATCGCCCACTTCCTGCACTGCCCCTTCATACTGCAATTTATCTCTGGCTGGACCACCCGGCACCGTGGGACTTATAAGCACCAATCCGTCCATCAGGCCAGGAAAACGGTTGTTCGCAGCTGCTGCGAACCTTGCCGCTGCACTACGTGCAACCACGATAACAGGAAGGTCGGGACGTTCCTGTTTCATTTGAAATATGTACTCGCCAATCCAACTGGTAATAGCGGAAAGCCAGGAAAATTCTAGCGAGAAAGTTTTAGGTCCCGAACGATGGTACATCAGATCAACGGCTTCAACGCCGAGCGGGACATGAACAGGCAGATTCTTCACAAAGTTAATAGTCTTGCCTGAAGATCCTTCTGCACCCCCCACCACGTTGATCACTGCATGCCAGGAACCTGCCGAGCTATAAGACATTCCGATCCCATGTAGAAGCAAAACGCGAGCTTTTGCATTCGGAGGAATTCGACCAGACTTCGGAAATATTCTCAGAGTACGAAAACGTTGATCCACTTCGGCACGGATTTGTTTGGCGCTATCATCCTCCTTACCCATTTGCTGTGAATTGTATTTGGCACACAGACTCAATCTTTCCGCACATTCATGTTCAAAGTCCCTGCGTGCTTCTGCGGCCATCCACAAACCATCGAAGGGGGCATAGCTCGGTATACAAAAAGAAAGTGCCAGTAATACTGCTAGAAATCGCAGCGATACCTCAAGCTGAACGTTATCTTTTGGGAAAAACGTCATGCGCCGGCTTATACCACAAGCGAAAAATCGAAAAAAGGCCGGATTGGCAACAGTGCTTCTAACTGATTGATTAGCTACAGGAAAACTTGTTATCACTAAGCGTCCTGAGCTTGAGACCTTTGAAATTCCTGTGCAGCCTAAAAAAAAATTCCGAGATTGTTCTTCCTGCGCCCCAGGAACCAAAGAACAAACTTGTCTGATTAGATTAGGCACTTGTCGGTAGAGCAGGTCACCAAAGTTAGTAATGTTATCAAGTTGTTCGCAAATGGGCTTTCGGGAAAGTTTCCCAAAAGCTTCCCAAACGGGGTTTCTGAAAGTTATCCACAGGAGGGAGTTTCCCAAAGGTTTCCCAAATTGGCTTCGAATCTTGTGGAAAAAGAAAAGGGGGTATGCTAACAAATCAAAATCAAAGCGTTTTTTGACAACCACGGGGGCGTAGCTCAGTTGGGAGAGCACCAGCTTTGCAAGCTGGGGGTCGAGGGTTCGAACCCCTTCGCCTCCAAAATAATTCTAAAATGATTCCCTGACCAAACAGTACCAGTCATGGAGAGCTTTCCAATTGAATAATGTAATATTCATTCCCCATCTCGATCAGTCCTGTCCCTATAAGAAGTCGATTCGCACCTTGAAAGCGCAGTTCTGTGACAGGTTTTTTTATACCGGTAATTTGACTGAAGGGTTGCATTTTGGCTAGGTCCCATAGCACAACAGATCCATCGGTGCTTCCTGAAACTAACCAGTTTAGTTCTGCATTGACTGCAAGTGAGGTCACTCCCCCTTTATGCATTCCTTCTAGGACCGCAATCACCTCACCGCTTTTCAGGTCCACCATCTGAATTTGCCCACCTGTTGTTGCTACCGCAAGTTGTTCTCCATTGGGAAGGAACTCCATCCCATTGGTGGTCGTGCCCACCATACCATTTTGGATCTGTTGGTTGTTTCGCATCATCACGATTTTTCTCTCTACACGACGCTGGGCCCACTGAATATTCCAAATGTCGAGCACAAGCCTGCCAGATAATGCATGACGGCTGCCATCGCTTCTAGACTTCAGAGGAACGTATGCGCTTATCAAAGAATGTCCGCTAGGAGAGAACCTTAGAAAAGGGGATTTCAGGATGGTAATGTTTGGTATTTCGAAAGAAAGCCAAGGCACTCCATTTGTCCGATAAATTGCTCCGGCGCCGTTACCATACAATCCGGCAATCTTATCTCCATCAGGAGAAATGGTAGCCCGAACAAAGGTTCGTCTAGAAAATTTTCTGATCTCTCGCACTGGTTTCCCTGTGTTTGTTTCAATTATTCTTATGACACCGTCTTCCATACCCGCAACAACAAGAGTTCCATCGTTTGAAAATTCCGTAGAAATAGCAACACCATCGAAAGTATCCTCATAAACATTATCAGACCAGCCAACGTCCCAAATTGAAAAGTAACCATTGAATGCCCCTGCAGCAACCTGGGTCCGATCCGGGGAAAGCGCAACAGAATAAAAGTAGGAGTCCGCAATAATACGGGTGATCGGCTTCGCTTGCGCTTTCGACAGATCAAAGGCAACAATGGTTCCAATTTCCCGATCTTTGCTGGTATTCAAAAAAACGACCGAAATTTCCTCATCAAAACCCAGCGAACCGCGGATGACTTTATCTGGCACGCGAAGAGTGGTCTGACGTCCCGTCGATTGACCTGCACTGATTTCAAGCAATATTGGGCAGTTGTTCATCGCTTGTACGAAACAGCAACAGAGGAGAACAGTTATACAACCAGCAATTTTGAACATCACAACCTCAGCTTTGAACCATTTTTTGTCCGACACGTATATCACACTTTGCGTCATTCAAATCAAGTTCATTGCGGTCCAGCAGCGAAAAGAAATAAATCAATTCAAGGGATTGGAAGAAAATTCCGATTATTCTAGTAAGCACACTCCTAGCCACCCTTCGATAAACCAATGAAAGTTCTCTTTATTCAAAACAATGGAATTCAGGAGTCGATCGGTATTTCAAGCCTTTCTGGAACGTTAAAGGCAAATGGCCACCAGACCGATCTGCTGCTAGTCTCCCACACCAGAAATTTAATTCATGCCATTAGAGAAATCGATCCCGGTTTGATTGCCTTCTCCGCATTAACGGGAGTGCACCAGTCAATCGAAAAACTGGCCCATTTCATTAAACAAAAACTCGATATACCCATTATCGTTGGCGGCCCACACGCTACCTTCTCTCCACAGTTAATCGAAAAACCAGGAATCGATGTCATCTGTCGTGGAGAGGGAGAATACCCTTTGCTCGAGTTAGTTGAAAAGATGGCAAGAGCACAGGACATTACGAAGATCCGTAACCTGTACGTTAAGGGAGCCGACAAGACAATCTACAAGAATGACTTGCGCCCGTTGGTACCCTTAGATGAGCTCGCGCCCCCCGATAGAGAGATTTACTATAAGTATGCTTTCCTGCGAAACGTTCCCATGAAACGTTTCATTTCGAGCATAGGGTGCCCTTACCCCTGCACCTTTTGCCATGAGCCTGTTATCCGCAAAATGTACCTGGACTCGACAAAAAGCGATTACCTCCGCAGAAAGTCCGTAAAGAGAGTGATCGATGAGATTCGATACATAAAAACCAGGCACCCTTTGAAGCATGTCCATTTTTCTGATGACCTATTTTTTATTCGTAATAGCTTTCAATGGCTCGAAGAATTTGCTGACCGCTATCCGGCAGAAATCGACCTTCCTTTTACCTGTAACCTGCGCTACGACTCTGTGGTTGAACACTCTGCGAACTTGCTTTCAAAGGCTGGCTGCTACGGAGTAGCTGTAGGTCTTGAGTCAGGCAATGAAAAAATTCGGGAAATCGTCATCCGTAAACGATCAAAAAATGAGCATATTACGGAAGGAGCTAGATTACTGCGTGAACGCGGCATCAAGGTATTAACCACCAACATGATCGGTCTTCCGGGCGAGACGCTGGAAAATGCTTTTGAAACCTTACGATTGAATATGGCGCTGAAGTCCGATTACGTTCGCGCCACAACGTTCCTGCTCTTCCCGGGTTTACCCCTTGTGGATTACGCCCGCAAAGAGGGATTTCTAGACCCCCATTTTGATATCGATAAGCATATAGCCGAATCAGTGGAAATTAATCTGCTTACCCCCTATGCAAGAGAGTTCCGAAACATTGCTTCTTTATTTTGGTTATTCACTCTATTTTCGCCAAAATGGATCCCACTATTCAAAAAGATAGTCAGGCTGCCTGATAATATTGTTTTCCGAGCAATCGGAGCCATGAATATGTTACAGGAGCTTCTTTTTTACCGAATCAACATCATTTCGGGTTTTGTTTTCTTCAAGAACACCGTTTTAATGGCCAGGAAATCTGGCATGCTGATGACTCTTCGAAGCGTGCCTCAACTCATCAAAAAGAAAAAGGCCACTTTGTCCAGTGATCAACAGATTTGGGAAGCAGACAGAGGTTATTTCTGAGCTGCCCCGTAATGAGTCAAATGACTCCCCGGATAATTGCCCGACAGAGCCATCAAGTATAAACTTGTTTTGCTCTCCCAAACATTGGAGCCGACTATGACTTTTCAGCGCAAATGCACCGTTTGGCTGGCTTCCCTATTTCTTTGGCCTTTAACAGGAACTGCCCTCGTGACCGATAAAACGATTTGCGATCGTTTATCGTCTATCGAGGTTGTGGGCAAATTCCTAACTAAAGAGTTTGAATTTTTGTGCAGACAGCAGGGCCTGGAACAACTGAGGCAGAAGGGATTTTACCCCATAAGCAGCACTCTGGATGAGGGGGTAAGCACTTTCTTTTTAGGAGGGTATCAACGACTGAAAGCACGCATGAGTTCAGCTAAAAATTTATCAAGAGAATTTTGCGAAGACTTTTCCCAATACAGAGAAATCGCACCGAAAGCTTTTTTGAGGGTTGACGATATTGAAACATCCGATGTAACGGATGACGGCTGTGATTTTCACTTTTATGGCAACAAAATTGTAATCTATACGCCGGAATATATTGGGAGGTTTGATTTCATTTCTGTGGACAACCTTTTTATTACTCTCGAGTACCTCATTGAACCCATTTCAATCATTCACGATGTGCACGGCCTTGGTGTGACTGCACAGAATGGAAATTACTTGGATCTCTATTCCATCTCGCTTTCTAAGGCTGAAACCAAGGGTCTTCATAAGAAGGCCTACGCAGAATTTCTCGACAGCGCTAAAGCGCTGCGGGAGGGCGTCGCCGATCATATTAATGATTATTAGTTTTTAGGCATTCCAAAATAGTTGGTGTACTAGGCGGCTTCCTTTATATAGGCGTCGATCTCTTTTTTTGCCGATATATACTTAAGGACGTCTTTTAGAGACACGATTCCAACCAAACGATCGCCCTCAGTCACCATCAATCGGCTCTTGTCTCTCAGAACGGTTAAAATTTTTCGGGCATCCATAGTGGCATCCACAGTATTTTCCGCTGAACAGGGCCTGAGTATTTCTCGTACACTACGATGACTCCAGTCGGCTTTCGGAATTTTTCTTAAGTCTTCGATGAACACACAACCTATGAGCCTTGAATTTTCAAGAACGGGAAAAAGTTTATGGTGGGTGCTTACATACGTGTCCACCCATTGCTGAATGGAATCGAAAGGAGATAGAACGACAGGGTTTTCGGACATGAACCGACGAATAGGAACACCCTTCAGCAGATCCTGAACAAGCAAATTTTCAAACGACAGGTAAGCCGCATCTTTTAGAAAGAGCCCGATCAATATCCACCACATTCCTCCTATGAAATTCCCACGCAGCATACCTATGGCACCTATCACAATCAGAAACCATCCAAAAAAGCTCCCTAAACGCGACGAGATTTTGGTGGCCCAGAAAACATCCTTCTTCCGACTCCAAAGGATGGCTCTCAAAACTCTTCCGCCATCAAGCGGAAAAGCCGGGATAAGGTTAAACCCGGCAAGGATCAGGTTGATGGCGCCTAAGTAAGCAATCACTCCCACTAGAGGAATAGGCCATGCCGTTGCATCTCCCCACACAGCTAGGGCTCGAAACCCTAACCCTAAGGCCACACTTAGGATTGGACCCATGATAGCCATCCAAAATTCCGCTTTCGGGCTCGGAGGCTCCTTTTCGTCGAGTTCTGCAACACCCCCAAAAAGAAAAAGAGTTGTGGTGATCACGAAAAGATTTCCGCATTATGCGAAGCATAAGG
>JACQOU010000413.1 GCA_016207775.1 Deltaproteobacteria bacterium | reverse complement strand
GTCAGTATTTTTGGCCGTTCCACTCCAGTGGAGTTGGATTTTGTTCAGGTAGAAAAGAATTAGGAGTTGTTGTTATGAAGAAAGTAGTTGCCTTCGTGAAACTGCAAATTCCAGGCGGAAAGGCGAATCCCTCGCCGCCTGTTGGCCCGGCCTTGGGCCAGCACGGCGTCAATATTATGGAGTTCTGCAAGTCCTTTAATGCCAGGACCCAAAATGCCAACGGCATGATCACTCCGGTGGTCATTACTATTTTCTCCGATCGCTCCTTTACCTTTATAACAAAGACGCCACCGGTTGCGGTTTTGTTGAAGAAGGCAGCCAATATCGTAAAAGGATCAGGTGTGCCCAACAAGACTAAAGTTGGAACGGTGACTAAAGCTCAAGTGACGGAGATTGCTAAGACCAAGCTGCCCGATCTGAATACGTTGGATTTGGAAAGCGCTGTCAGGCAAGTAGAAGGAACGGCGCGCAGCATGGGCCTTGAAGTGGTTGGGTAACCGTTAGTATGAGGAGTTAAGGATGTCTCACGGAAAACTTTATAGAGAAAATCTGACAAAAGTCGATCGTAACAAAAAGTATGTTTTGGATGAAGCATTAACTGTTTTAGAGGGTTTCCAGAGTCGAAAATTCGATGAAATGGTTGAGGTTGCAATCAATCTTGGTATTGACCCCAAGCAGTCAGACCAAATGGTTCGTGGTGCAGCCGTTTTGCCTCATGGTATTGGTAAACCTGTGCGAGTCGTGGCAATTGTCAAAGGGGAATCTGAAAAGGAAGCTAAGGATGCCGGGGCAGATCACGTTGGTTGTGATGACTTGATCGAAAAAATTGAGAAGGGCTGGTTGGATTTTGATCGGGTGATAACCACGCCGGAGTGTCTAAAGGATTTGACTAAGGTGGCTAAGATTCTTGGTCCCAAGGGTCTGATGCCCAACAAGAAAACGGGTACCGTCACTTCCGAAATGGGCAAAGCTGTTAAAGAGCAAAAGTTGGGAAAAGTAGAATTTAAAGTAGAAAAAGCAGGAATTCTTCATGCTGTTATTGGCAAGAAATCTTTCGGAAGTGCCAAGCTGAAAGAGAACTTTTTTTCTTTATTTGAAAGTGTTTTGAAAGCTAAGCCCTCCTCATCAAAAGGGACCTATATACGAAAGGTGGCAATATCTCCAACGATGGGGCCTAGTCTCCGTCTCGATCCGGCTTCTCTTGAAACGGCGGCTAAGAGTTCTTAGCCTTATGTTCCAATTTAGCTGTTGACCGACTTAAAAAACGGGTGTTTAAATGGGGATTTACATTTCAGGGAGAAAGTCTTGAACCGTAGCGAAAAAGAAGCTTTTGTCGAAGAGTTAGGCGGCGGACTTGTCTCATCGCAGGCATTTGCTCTTCTCTCTTTTTCGAAGTTGAGTGTTGAAGACGTGACTGCATTCCGGCTGGGGCTTGGCCGGAACAATATTAAGGTCAAAGTTGTAAAAAACACCTTGGCAAAAAGAGCCCTCGAACAGACGCCATTTAAGGAATTGGAGCCCCAGTTTGAAGGGCCGATGATGCTTGCCTATGGGCCTGGTGATCCTGTTGCGATAGCGAAAACTCTTTGCGAGTGGGCACAAAAAGAAGGTTTTGGCCTCAAGCTTAAGGGCGGCGTTGCCATGGGTCAGCTGCTTTCCGAGGCTCAGTTTAAGGCCCTATCTAAGTTGCCGGGGCGCAATGAATTACTGGTAGGTTTTGCGTGGGCTCTTAAATCCCAGCCAACAAAGTTTCTGTATGCTCTTCAGGAAATTCCAAAGCGTATGGCATATGCGCTTGTGGCCTTGAAAGCGAAAAAAGAACAGTCAAGTAAGACTTAAAGGAGGAGTACCAATGCCCGTATCCGAAGAACAAGTTTTTGAGTTTTTTGATAAGGCGAACATGCTCGAAATTGCTGAGTTTGTTAAAAAGTTTGAAGGCCGTTATGGTGTGACAGCCGCTGCACCGGCTTTTGTTGGCGGTGCCGCACCGGTCGCTGGAGCAGCTGCTGCGCCCGCGGAAGAGAAAACGGCTTTCGACATTGTCCTGCTCGATGGTGGAGCTCAGAAGGTCCAGGTGATCAAAGAAATTAGGACCTTCACGACTCTGGGACTAAAAGAAGCAAAAGATTTAGTCGAAGGTGCCCCCAAAACAGTAAAAGAAGGCGTTTCCAAAAAGGAAGCGGAAGAGATTAAGAAAAAACTAGAAGCGGTGGGCGCTAAGGTCGACCTGAAATAGGTTTAAGGACACGCTCTACTTGTATTCGATAACCTGCAAGACTCACGAGGTGAAAAAATGGTGACCTCTACGCGCTTCTTTGAGAATAAGCGCATTCGCAAGGAGTTTGGCAAGTTCCATCCACTAATAGAAATTCCGGACCTCATTGAAGTTCAAAAGAAGTCTTACGAAAAATTTCTGCAGGCTGATGCGGTACCAGAGAAGCGCGAAAACACCGGCTTAAACGCAGTCTTTAAGTCTGTGTTTCCGATTCATGATTTCAATAATACGGCCAGCTTAGAGTTTGATTCTTACACGCTCGAGCCACCTAAGTACGATGTGAACGAATGCAGGAGCCGTGGCATGAGCTTTGCGGCCCCCCTGAAAGTAACCGTTAGGCTTGAAGTGTGGGATGTGGATGAGCAAACCGGCACTCGTAACATTAAAGACGTAAAGGAGCAGGAAGTCTATTTGGGTGAAATTCCCCTCATGACTGAACGAGGCAGTTTTATCATTAATGGCACTGAGCGAGTGGTCGTTAGCCAGCTGCATAGGTCTCCTGGGGTCTTTTTTGATCACGACAAGGGGGCCTCACATACAAGTGGCAAGCTCTTATATTCTGCCCGTATTATTCCCTACCGAGGGTCGTGGCTCGACTTTGAGTTTGACCACAAGGATATCCTCTATGTTCGAATTGATAGACGAAGAAAGTTGCATGTTACGGTATTGCTAAGAGCGCTTGGATACTCAGTAGAAGAGCTGCTTCAGTACTTCTATGAACATGAAAACATCAGTATTGGCAAAGCTGATAAATACTATCTTGTATTCGATCCGAAGCTTTATGCGGGTCAGCGCGCGAACAACGATTGGGTTGATGAAAATGGAAAAGTCATCGTTGAAAAAAATAAGAAATTTACCCAAGCTGTTCTAAAGAGAATCGAAGACCAAAAGCTCAAGCGTTTCCCGGTCGAGAAAGAGCAAGTAGTTGGGAAAATATGCGCCATGGATGTGGTGAATTTGGAAACCGGCGAGGTTCTTCTTGAGTGTAACGAGGAAGTGACAGACGCAAAACTCGATCTTCTAAGAGAGCACAAGGTTTCGGAGTTCAGGGTACTGTATACCGATCGAATTAACGTGGGGACGTACCTCCGTGACACGCTCGTGCAAGATAAGATTCAGACCAGGGAAGAGGCGTTGATCGAGATTTACCGTCGATTACGACCAGGAGATCCCCCCACGCTAGAAACGGCTGAGACCTTATTTGGTGGCTTATTCTTTGATCCTACCAAGTACGATCTATCCAGGGTGGGTAGGCTGAAAATCAATCATAAGTTTGGTTTCAATGTTACACTCGACAATACAACTTTGACAAAAGACGACATCTTGGCGGTGGTTAAGTATTTGATTGATCTCAAGAACGGTAAAGGTCAAATTGATGATATCGATCACTTGGGCAATCGACGTGTTAGGGCGGTTGGTGAGCTTCTTGAAAATCAGTTTCGCATCGGCTTAGTGAGAATGGAGCGGGCGATCCGCGAACGAATGAGTTTGCAGGACGTCGAGACGCTCATGCCGCATGATTTGATTAACGCGAAACCCGTGTCTGCTGTGGTTAAGGAGTTTTTCGGTAGCTCCCAGTTGTCCCAATTCATGGACCAGACCAATCCTCTTTCCGAAGTGACCCACAAGAGGAGACTCAGTGCTCTTGGCCCTGGAGGTCTTACAAGGGAAAGAGCGGGTTTCGAAGTAAGAGACGTGCATTCCACTCATTATGGAAGAATTTGCCCTATAGAAACGCCGGAAGGTCCGAACATTGGATTGATTTCTTCCTTATCCACTTATGGACGAGTGAATGATTATGGTTTCATTGAAACACCTTATCGTAAGGTGGTAGGCGGAAAGGTAACTGACCAAATCGTATTTTATTCGGCTTTGGAAGAGGAAAATCATACGATAGCTCAGGCCACCACTTCTCTGAAAGACAGCAAAATTGAGCCTGATTTTGTCTCTGCCCGGCGGCATGGTGAGACCGTTCTTGCCAGACGAGACGAAATTGATTTGATGGACGTTTCTCCGAGTCAATTAGTATCGATCGCTGCTTCGCTTATCCCATTTCTTGAAAATGACGACGCCAACAGGGCTCTTATGGGTTCGAACATGCAGCGCCAGGCTGTTCCATTACTCCGTAC
>JACQOU010000432.1 GCA_016207775.1 Deltaproteobacteria bacterium | reverse complement strand
CGAATCAAAGGTTGAGAATTTTTAGCTTTTAGCCTTTGTCATTTGTCATTTAGCATCAATTTAGGATGTGACTTGATAAGTGGGTGAATTGCTTATTTGTTCTTCTAATGAAGTGTAGGCAGAAAAGTTTTCATCCTAAATTGACGCTAAATGACAAAAGAGAAATGCTAAAAGCTAAAAGACCTCAACCTTTGATTGGCATAAGGCGTTGCACTCCTCATGCCGATAAAGCTCGAGCGCGGGCAAGAAAGACTGGATCTCTTCCAGAACCTCTACTCGGCAACCATCAGCGGAATCACACAACCCATCGAATCATTCTTCAATTGGCTTCAAGAAAAGACGGCAATCCAGTTGGCATCAAAAGTCCGCTCCTACAAGGCCTTGATTGTTCATGTGTTTGGAAAACTGGCTGCCGCACTTCTCATGTTGAAACCTAAATTGATGCTAAATGACAAATGACAAAGGCTAAAAGCTAAAAATTCTCAACCTTTGATTCGGATTTATAATCCAAGGCAACCATGTAAGAGCATGATTTGTCAGACGAAAAAGCTGTATGTTTCGGTGGTCGAATTTCAGGGAAAAATAGACCCTTCAGCGAGCATCGCGGGGATTTTTCCTCCTAAATTGCCATTTAAAATCCGAAGTGGTACCTTAGATTTTAAGCATTTTTTGTAAGTATTACCTAGGATATTTGTTATGAGCACGCTCCCACGGTTTCTTAATCTGCAGGCATTATTAGGAAAAAAATCCCACTTTCTTTTTGGCCCTCGTTCTACTGGAAAAACGTCACTGATTAACTCAGAACTGAAGTCTAAAGCAACCGTGATTAACCTTCTGCGGGTTCCTATCATGACACGACTCAGTTCGGACCCCGGAGAACTAGAGTCGATTATTGATGCCGAGCAAGCCGCCGTAAAAAAAACATTTGTTGTACTGGATGAAATTCAGAAGGTTCCTGCCCTTTTGGATGAGGTACATCGACTTATAGAAGAAAGAAAGATTCGGTTCCTTCTTTCCGGCAGCAGTGCGCGTAAGCTCAAGGCGACTGGCGTGAATTTGCTTGGAGGCCGCGCTTGGATAGCAAACCTTTTCTCGCTTACGTGTCACGAGATCCCCAATTTTGATCTGGACAGGTATTTGCGTTACGGAGGGCTTCCGCACGTCTATTTGAGCGACTACCCGGACGATGAATTACAGGCATATGTCGCCACTTACATCAACGAAGAGATCAAGATGGAAGGACTTGTCCGAAAAATTCCCGCCTTCTTAAGTTTTCTTAGAATGGCGGCACTGACCAACACACAACAAGTTAACTTTACCAAACTTGGTAATGATGCTGGTGTTAGCGCTACTACGATCCGCGAATACTACGGCATTCTTGAGGACACACTGATAGGGGTTGTTCTTGAGCCTTGGTCTAAATCGAAAAAGCGAAAAGCAGTTTCTACCGGTAAGTTTTATTTCTTTGATACGGGGGTGTGTCACACTTTAGCAGACACAAAAGCCTTGGATCGTAACTCGGATTTATATGGAAGAAGTTTTGAACATTGGGTGTTTATGGAATTGCGGGCATATCTCTCCTATACACAGCGCAAGGAAAAGCTTCGATTCTGGCGATCTCAGGATCAAAAAGAAGTGGATTTTGTGATTGGGGATGAAATAGGAATCGAAGTAAAATCCACAAAGAAACTCAGCAGTGCACACTATTCCGGTATCCATGCCCTCCAAGAAGAGGGATTGGTGAAGAGGTTTTGTATGGTAAGCCACGAGTCCGTTAATACAAAGAAAGGAAATGTCCTGTCTTTGCACTGGAAATCTTTTGCTCAAAAGCTGTGGAATGGGGAACTGATTTAGAGCACTCTATACGTAGCAGGCAGATACGCCGTCGAAGCCACTGTGTTCTTCGTGTCTTCGGCTGTTACTGTCTTAATACTTTTCAACGGAATAACATTTTTTGTCTCAAGCGGGTGAGCGCTTGCCTAAATGAGCACTTTAGCTCTTGGTACCGAACTTGCAGCCTTGTAGGGTAGATTTAGTGGAGGACTGAGCTGATGTTCAGGTTGTGGTATATCATTGCGATAGTCCTAGCAGTTGTGAGTTGTGGCAAGAAACAAATTCGTTTTGCTGCGCCGGCTGAAGGTACCCGAGTTTCTTCGGCGACTCCGACAAATATATCCATTCAAACGGATGATCCCAGTGATACAGACGTCCAGATCGCCTTGGGCGGTGTGTTGCCACCGTGTTGGCAATTCGTTCCACAAGGCCCCTATGCTTATATCACTTTCCAACCAGGCAATCCTCAACAGTCACAGCAATGCTATTCTTACGGTGGTACGGGAACCGCGCCTTACACGGTTGTTTTAACACTCAGAAAAGGCGAGGAACTGATGGACGTGCGCACGGTCATCATCGACGCACCCATCCAGCAAACGATTGCTCCAAGGTAGATACTGCCGACTAATGCAAGAACTTAATTTTGCGGATTGCGCACAAGGTTCACCGGCTGTTCCAGATGAATCAGCAGCTCCTTATATTGGTTGTGCATAGTAAGTGTTTTTTCTGCCGGATAATCATGCGCCGGGCACCTTTCAAGTTTTGCCACCACATGTGCAGGTGCAGATAGAGGAAGTCGAATGAGTAGATCGTGCACTGGGACGGCGCCAGCAAGCCCGACATCCCCCTCAAGCGAAATCGCGATCGGTGAGACCAATGGCTGAGAGCCTATAGCAAAGGCAAGTTCATCCGATGCATACAGAGCGATCTGGCAGCCAAGCGATGGCTTTTCACCCAGGTTAGCAATACGAACACGCAGGTGTCGACTGTTGGTGGCGGGCTGTTCTGCTTCGACCAGTACCGTAGCTGGGTGGCCGAGCACTCGGAAACGTTTATCACCAATGACCTGACTATCGAGTAATTGTTTTTTCTGGACGTAGTTGGCCATCAGCTCTGTTACCGAAACACCACTCTTATGGATAGGTGAAAGTAATTTGATGGGTTCAGACCCAGGGAAGAAAGTGAATTTTTCTACGAGTACAGGAAGGACTCGTAGAGCGGTCGAGAAGGTGGTGAGTAGATACGAGCGGGCGGGGTCTATATCTTCGAATGACACTACTCCAGCCTGGATGCTTTTGGTCTGAACCTTTCTAAAAGGGGTGGCTCCTGGGAAGTTCGGATCCAGAAGCAGTCGAGCCCCGTCGATTGTTAGCCATTTTTCGGTCGCTGCACTTCGCAGCAGGTTCAGAAGACTCTTGCCGTCCAATTCAGCGCTCCAAACTTCCGCAATCTCGCCTGTGACAAAATCAAGCCTGGGAACCCAGTTGAATATTTCCGCTAAAGTAATGGTGCCGTGCCGGATTGAAAACTCTGAAAAATCCGGAAAACTCAAAGCCAAGGGAATTGATTTCGGATAAAGTCCCCGCTCGACAAGGCCACTGCCATATTCAGAAAATGCAGAAACGACGGCATTGTTTGCAAGACACTCCCGGTTTTTGTACCACTGCATATCCAATGCCGCGACTCCGAGTGGAGTTTCAAATAAGGAAGAATCCTTGGTGATTTGTTTGGGCCTTGGGAAAGTCGTTTCGAGGTGCGATTGCAACAAATCCAGCTTCTTCACCATCTGTTCATCGGGCTGCTCGGTCAGAGAAATGATCTGATATCTGTATTTCAATGACGCGGCTTGCTTGCTTATCTTAAGCCAGCCCACACGGTTGCCACCTCGGCCTAACTGTGTGTATGGGATTTTCCTTCCTTTGAGATTAGTCGGCCATTGCTCCTCGGATACGAAATAATGATCATGCCCGCCGATCACAAAATCGACATCTGTTTTTGAAATGAGTTCCTGATCTTTCTTGTATCCTAGGTGGCTCAGTATGCCTACTGCATCCACTTTTTGTGAGCGCACTTCATTAATGAGTTTTTGTGCGAAGGAAATGGAATCATCGCCGGCATCACTGCTCAAACGAGTCAGGGGATCGAAGCGCTTGGCTGGCCAATAGGCCCCCTCGAACTCCAAGCCAATGTGCGTGAGTCCGATGAGTGCAACGCGAATTCCATTTCGTTCTTCAATGACGTAGTTGTCAGAAAAGAGTCTGCGTAAGCCATCAAAATTGCCGTGCTCGGAGCAAAGATGCTCATCGACGGGTTTTCGGAAATCTTCCCAGTTAGAAGTTGTCGGCTTAGGTGCTGGTTGTTTAAGCCAATCAAAAAGTTTTCCAAGTTCTGGCCAGCTTGAATTTTTCTTTTCCTTATCATTGGTTGGTGGAGTGGGATGAGGTTTTGTTTGACACTTTGGCAATGTCAGATTTGCTGCCAGGACTTTAAAGCCCAGTTCCGGTGTGCGAGCCAGAAAGTTATTTAGAAAAAGCATTCCGGTATCGGCATCATGATTTCCCAAAGCAATCAAAGGACGAACGTGCGGAATAAGATCGGCGGCTTCTTTCATTGTGAGCCATGAATGAAGCCCAGCGGATGGAAGGCTATGGATGTCGCTCCCGTTAAAATCTCCAGCGTCCACCCACAGGACATTGCTTCTATCTGCGGTGAGCTTTTTCAACACGGTTACGATGCGTGCAATAGCCGCTGTGCCGTGTAAATCATTCGTGTGAAAAAGTTCGATACTCTGTGGTTCCAATGGCTGATGCCACAACATGTTTGCCATGGAATCGGAACAAACAGCGTGAGAATAGATTGCCAATAAAAAAAGGATTATGTGGTGCATAGCTGATTTCCCCAACCCCGAGCTTTCCCCCCTTTGGATACATAGTTCCAAAAGTGATACCTAAGCCTAAGACTCTATGCAAATTCTTTTTATTTAGTAAGAATTATGTAATAAATTATTTAATATTAATAATT
>JACQOU010000411.1 GCA_016207775.1 Deltaproteobacteria bacterium | reverse complement strand
TCTTGGGCAGAGTTCCCCAGCGAAGTGCGGTATCTAACCTAAAATCCTCCCCAAGCTCTTCTGCAACAAGTGGGTAAAGACCAAAAACGAATGCCCGACCGGCAAGCAGGTCTGCTCCACCAGCCTTAAGCTTTCGGCCGCTGGACCCAGTTAAAGCAAAGTAGGCCGCCTTTTTCTCGATCAGCGAATGCACAACGTTAAGTAACTTTGGAACCTTTTGAATTTCATCAAGTACCACCCACTGGCCTTTCCTCATGGCTTGAACTTCTCTTTCCAGGCGATTAGGGTCCCTGGCATAATCCTCCTCCGTGTCGGGATTAAGAAAATCAAGCCATAGGCCCCTTCTCTCTTGATAAAAGCGGTCGATCAAAGTGGATTTGCCGGTCCCACGGGCGCCAAACAAAAAAAATGAATGGGTCGCAGGGAGCTTGATGAGTCGTTCATACATATGGAATTTACTCCTAAAATTAACGCTTTTTTAGGACTATAGTCCAGTGCACCCTGCTGGGCAACTGGGACTGTTCAAAGGCCCAGAGTAATGAAAAATGGCACCATTGAGCCACGCCCCATGATGATGAGCGACCCTAATTTTTTATTTTGTCGGAACAGTGAATATTTTTGTACAAAACACCGCTAAATCCCCTTACGTAGTGCGAAGTCGGTAGGCCGAGCAATGTAAAAACCTTATTAGTGGAGAAGTCCTCTTTTACCGCAAAGCACTGCCTATGCTGTTCGCAGGGTATGGGCAAAGGGCTTTCTCTGGTTAGGTTGGAATTACGAACGGCAGAAACAAAGACATAGGGGTAACGGTCGAGCCAGGGGCATACGAATTCGACACTGGAAATGTTTCTCTTGTTCCTAAAGGTGAAATATTCATCGTGTGATACTGCCATTCTTTCTCCGGGAGGAACGGCTGCCAGTACCTTTTCCGAAATTGCTTTAGAAGTTTCCTCCCAAGGACGCTGGGCCGCTATGGCAATACCTTTGATTTCCCTGTAAGACAGAGGCAAGAGCCCGAGAGCGATTAAGCTTATTCGCAGAGAGAGCATTCGAGTGCTTGTTTCCAAACAAAGAGTGACTAAGCCAACCACCGTAAGAGCAATGATGCTGTACCAAAGATAATACGGCTGAACGGTCCATAAGAGAATAACCATGGGAACAAAAACAAGCGAAACAATTTTTAAAAAGGTAAGTTCTAGCGACTTAGCAGGTTTATTTTTGTGTTTTGTCGAGAGCAGTGCACTTGCTGCGAATCCGACTAAGCATGCGATATATGGGATCCCAATGCGAGCAAACATTCGCATGGCATCCGAAAAGGTTAACCAAAACGGTTCAAAACCCATGCCCCTCGAGAAAGGATTTATGTAAGGCTTGGTAGACCTGAAGGCTTGCACGGAAAAGCGAGCATATGCCTGCGGGTCAGCAATAAAGGTGGGGAGATTAGCCATTGCAACAATAAGGATGGAGACGAAGGCACAAGTAAAAAGATTTGGCCAATTCTTTTTTGAGACAAGAGCATAGAAAAAAATACCCATTGCAAAGAAAACCGCTCCGGCTGGCGCAGTTGAAGCGGTTAAGCCCAGCAAAGCCCCGGACAGTAAAGAAAGCCAACGAGTTTTTGAAGCTGAATCAAAAACCAGCCAGCTCCCCAAGCCAAATATCAACGCTAATTCTTCGGGTCGATCATTGTCAGTTGAAAACAGTGAAATCAGAAGAAGGATAAAGAGAAAGCATCTTCGCACCCAGGGGGTCGTTTTTGTTAAATATTGGCCATTTTGTTTGAGAATTCGAATCGCAAAAAAAGCCAATAAAAGGGTGCGGATGCCTCTTAGCAGGCAATCAAAACTGCTCGATTGCATTAGACCAACACCAAAAATCCAACTCCAGATTCCAAATAGAAAGGGATAAAGGGGTGGGTAAAATGTAAAAGGAAACTCGACATCAAACGGCATGTGCACCAAGTTGGATGCAACAAAACGTCCCCGAGTTGCCAAGTTGACTCCGGCCTCTTTAAACAGAAAGACATCTGAGCCGGGTAAGCGAACTTCCAGTCCGACAACAAGCACATTGATGAGCATCCAAAGAAAAAAGAATATTTTATGTTCTGAAAAAAGACTTCGGCTTATGCGATGAGACATAGAAACAGAGTTATGCAGTTCTTTTCTAATTTATCTTAAAAAAGATCTGACGTCACGAGCCGAAGAAAAAGCGAATTTCCCGCTCAGCTGAAATTTGGCTGTCGGAGCCGTGCACGCCATTTGCTTCAATGCTCTCTCCGTACAGGCGCCGAATGGTATGGGGTGCGGCTTTTGCCGGGTCTGTTGCCCCCATGAGGTTACGCCATTTCTCAACGGCGGATGGCGTTTCGAG
The DNA here is from genome assembly GCA_016207775.1 of Deltaproteobacteria bacterium. Classification (GTDB taxonomy): domain Bacteria; phylum Bdellovibrionota; class FAC87; order UBA2466; family UBA2466; genus JACQOU01. Next base: position 2,135 of record JACQOU010000411.1, on the reverse strand, counting down.
CACCATCAAAAAAACCGGCCCGCTGGTCATGAATTTCACAAGGCTGGTAAAGAAAGGCCTTTGTTTATGTTCGGCATAAAAGCCTTCTGCTTCGTTTTGAGTAAGTTGTTTAAGCCGAGCATCTTTAATATCAAAGCCATCTTCTTCAATAATGGTAAGTATTCTTCCCAAAAGCTTCCGCTTAACAAGATTGGGTTTTACAATAGCAAGTGTTTGTTCCATTTCCTATTTTCCTTTTAGTGCAGAGGCCATTGTTTCGCCAATAGTTGCGGGGCTCATGGCTACTTTTACGCCGGCATTTTTTAATGCGCGAATTTTGTCTTCCGCTTTTCCGCTTCCCCCACTGATGATAGCGCCTGCGTGACCCATTCTTTTGCCGGGAGGAGCCGTCTGACCCGCAATAAAGCCGACGACCGGTTTTTTCATGTGTTTCTGAATATATTCGGCCGCCACTTCTTCTTCAGATCCTCCAATTTCGCCGATCATAACGACTGCATTGGTTTTAGGATCCTCGTTAAACATCTTAAGAACATCGAGAAAAGTAAGACCGTGCACAGGATCTCCCCCGATTCCGACGCAAGTCGATTGACCAATTCCCCTTTCCGTTAATTGATGGACTGCTTCATAAGTTAGGGTCCCGCTTCGAGACACAACACCAACATTCCCAGGCTTATGAATATAGCCTGGCATGATTCCGATCTTGCATTCCCCTGGTGTAATGACTCCTGGACAATTGGGTCCCACCAAAATTGATTTCTTGTGGTTAAGGTAATTTTGAACCACGACCATATCATTTACGGGAATTCCTTCGGTGATACAAATAATAACCGGCAGACCAGCGTCTGCTGCCTCTAAAACAGCATCGGCGGCAAAAGCAGCCGGGACATAAATCATGGAAGCATTTGCCCCTGTTTTTTCCACGGCATCTGAAACGCTGTTAAAAATGGGAATATCATCGAGCAACTCTCCACCTTTTCCCGGCGTCACTCCTCCGACAATCTTTGTCCCGTACTGTTTACACTGGCGCGTATGGAACGCTCCGGCCTGGCCGGTGATCCCCTGAACAATTAACTTCGTTTCATTTCCCACCAGGATGCTCATAACTGCCCCCCTTTGGCTTTTACGGCAGCCACCGATTTTTGGGCAGCCTCTTTCATGCCGATAGCAGTAATGATGCGAAGACCGCTTTCTTCAAGCATCTTCTTGCCAAGCTCGACGTTAGTTCCTTCCAGCCGCACCACCAGTGGAACGGATAATTACAGCTCTTATGCGGCGGAAATGATCCCCCCTGCTATGACGTCACATTTCATAATGCCGCCGAAGATGTTCACTAAAATAGCTTTTACTTTGCTGTCTTTGAGAATAATTTTAAAGGCTTCTCGAACCGTTTCTTCGTCTGCGCTTCCACCAACATCCAAAAAGTTAGCCGGCTCTCCGCCCTCCAGCTTAATGATGTCCATTGTAGCCATCGCAAGTCCGGCACCGTTTACCATGCAGCCGATATTGCCATCGAGACTGATATAGCTAAGGTCAAATTTCTTTGCCAGCGTCTCGTTCGCATCTTCTTCGTTTGGATCAGCAAGTTCCTTTAAATTGGGGTGCCGATACAGGCTGTTATCATCAAAGGTGATCTTGGCATCGATTGCGACCAGGTTGCCTTCTTCGGTTAAGATGAGCGGATTGATTTCTGCTAAGGCGGCATCACATTCAAGGTAAAGGCGCACCAACTTTTTTAGGATATCGGAGAATTGCTTGTTTGCATTTCCCCGATATCCCATCTTTTGTGCAAGCCTTCGGCATTGAAAATCACGAAGTCCCACAGACGGGTCCAGCCACTCTTTAAAGATCTTTTCCGGCGAGTGCTTGGCCACTTCTTCGATGTCCATCCCGCCCGCAGGACTGCAAATGATAACAAGCTGGGAACAAGTCCTGTCCAGAGTCACGGCTACATAGTATTCCGCTTTTATCCTGGCCCCTTCTTCGATAAGAAGTCGCTTGACCTGCTTTCCTTCGGGGCCGGTCTGCGGTGTTACGAGCTTCATGCCCAGAATGTTAGAAGTATGAAGTCGAACTTCATCAAGCGTTCGAGCCAACTTAACGCCGCCACCCTTACCGCGGCCACCCGCATGGATTTG
>JACQOU010000416.1 GCA_016207775.1 Deltaproteobacteria bacterium | reverse complement strand
TTGAGGACTCCTATGTCGCTGAACTGAAAGCAGTTTTGCTGGCAGGCATTCCAAGAGTCGCTTTAGTGGATAACACGCATTTGGTTCCAGCCTATGACGTTGAATGGGGCGCATTTCAGCTCTTAAGGAGCTATTACAGGTTTCCTCCCCGCTCACTCCACATGGCGGTTGTCGACCCGGGGGTTGGTTCACGACGCAAAGCGCTTTTCGTGAAAGTCGGACCTTATGACTTCGTTGGGCCGGACAATGGGCTATTGGTGTGGGCCATTAGGGATGCAGAAAAACGAGTTGGAAAACAGGCGCAAATTTTTGAGATCCTGCCTGAGGGGGAGCATTTGCCTACGTTCCATGCACGTGACCTGTTTGCCCCTTTTGTTGTTGCTTATTTGAAAGGAAAGCATCCAAAAACCAAGGCACTCGATCGGATAGAGGGCAAAGAATTTCCGACTTGCCACGAACTGGACGGAAGAAAAATTGGCAGAATCATCGGCCCCGATCGTTTTGGCAACATTGTGACTTCTGTGCCTATCGGAAATGACCTCAAAGCAGAAGCGCATATTACAGGTCGGGAAAACTACCTTTCCAGCGTAGAAAGCTACGCTGCCATTGAAGAAGGGAAGGCCGCTTTAGTCCGTGGCTCACACGGCTTCTGGGAAATTGCTTGCCGTGAACGGTCCGCGTGGAGTTTGCTCAATCTTCACAAAGGCGACCATGTGACGATATTCCCTAAAGGGTAAACCGGGGTCCTTCGCACATTGGACGCCTTCCTGTTATAATAAGTCTACTATGTCACGGCATCGGTGGTTACTTTTAGCTTGTTTGCTTATATCCCAGCACGAATGTTTTGCTGCTAAAAAAGACTTCAAAGGTCTTTTTGGTTCTTATCGACGGGATCGGTTTACCGAGAACGAAGCTCGTTCGACTTCGATAGGAGTTGATGTCATGTTGTCGACATTAATTCCCATCAGTCCTATCGTTAAAAGCATAGAAAGCGCCGGGCAGGATCCTGCAAATCTCGGCTACTCAACGTTCTTCAATTTCGAATTGGGAGCTTCCATAAGCCTCCTCTACCATTGGCAGATATACAGCTTAGTGGGTTACTACACATACGATACGAGAAAAGAAAATTCTAATAAAGGAACCGATCCGGCTAGTGGCCAAAGCTGGCCTCTTTTCCATCAATTTGAAATGTCCTGCATTCCAATCATCGTCGGAGCTAAATATCGGTTCTCTACAGAGGATGTCGTGCCTTATGTGGGTGCAGGCGCTGGCTTTTCTTTTGTAAAGAGAAAAAGTTTTTATGATTATGCTCCCATGGCCGACGAAGAAAATCTTAACGTTGTCACTGTGCAGCTTTTGGCGGGGGTTGAATTTTATTTCGCGCCGCGCATGGGGCTGCGAATTGAGGCTGCCGGGTATTATATGAGACTTCCGGAAAGAGTTTACAATCCCGCCGGAACGGGTACTAACCCAGGGCAAAATCCAGTGATTATTAGCCAGGCTAACCCTCTGTCTATTCGATATGCGAGCGGAGTGTTTTTCCAGTTTTGATGCACAGCCCAACCTAACAAACTGGTTTTTCCTTCCGCACTCCCCTACAATATAGATATCCTGATCCAGACAAAGGTTCCTATTGTGGCCTCAGGATAAATGCTGTCGCCCAAAACGCGACGGAATTTAATTTTTCCGATTTTTGACCGATAAGTGATGTCGTAGAACCCGATATAAGGATTCTGCGAATATTTTGTGCCTTTGACTTGTCCTATGGGACTCTAACTTCGGAGGAGTACGATGGGGGAGCTTCTCGAATTGGTTTCTTTTATTAAAGAGGGTGGAATAGCGAGCATGTTGGTAGTCATTGTGGCCGTCATGGGCACAGCGATTGCGATAGAGCGCTGGGTGGCTGTCCAGTTTCGCTATTCTGTTAACAGTCGCGCCTTTATGGCTAAGCTCAAAAAATATATTTTGAGTGACAACATCGACAGAGCCATCAGTCTTTGTAATAGCCGCAGTCAGGCGCTTTTGCCCAAAGTTTTGAAAAGCGGCTTAACCCGGGCAAAGGATTCCACTGCTGATATCCAGAATGCTATCGACGAAGCGACTCTGGAGGCGATTCCCAAACTCGAAGCGAGAGCGCTCTATTTGCCGACGCTAGCGAACCTGGCAACCTTGATTGGGTTGTTTGGAACCATCTTGGGTTTAATTATGGCCTTCCGTTCGGCAGGAGACGGCGTGGATGCAGTCCAACGGCAGATGTTCTTGCAAAAAGCAATTGCCATTGCCATGCACACAACCTGTCTCGGTATTGCGGTCGCCATCCCCATGCTGTTTGTTCATGCTGTCTTGCAGTCGAGAATCAACCAAATTATTTCTGACATTGATCAGTACTCTGTAAAGCTTATCAACTTGCTCAGCGCAGCTCAGAAAATGGGCAGACCCAATGCCCAGGTTGATGATGAGGGTGCTCAACAGGCAAACGACTGAACAAGCAGCGAGCTAGGACATGGCAAAGAAGCCCAGTGAACGTACCCATCGCTTGAAACCACTCGAGGGACTGAACCTTGTCCCGATGATCGACGTGGTAACCAACCTGATGTTTTTTCTATTAATGTTTGCAGGTATCTTGCCGGTTGCAATCATCGATGCGCCTCAACCGAAGATTGCATCAACAGCCGAAGAAGTAAAACGAGCGCAAGAGGAGGAGACTAGGCTGGCATTGACGGTGTGGGTGAATAATGCTGGCCTGAATGTGAAAAGTGATTGGGCGGGCAGTAAAACTTTCCCCGTCCGGCCTGATGGAAAGTATCCTTACGAAGAACTGCATTCCTATCTGGTTCAAATTCATACTCAAAAGCCGGCTTCCAAGGAAATCACTGTCATCCCGTCAGATGAGACACTCTATGACGCTGTAATTCAGGTTATGGATGCCGCCAGGGAGCTTCGAAAGGGAGACGCAGGTTACAAGCAAGTTCCACCGGAAATCGTCCATAAACCGGAAAGCCTGCAGTTCAACCGACTCTACCCGGATGTCAGTATCGGAGGAGTTTAATGGCTGATTTTGGAAATTTAACTGGCGGTGAGAGTAGAAGGGGTCGAGCCAGTATTGCCGGTAAATTCAAGAAACGAAGTGTGGTATCGACCGGCATGATGTTAACCTCGATGCTAGATATTTTAACCACGATACTTTTTTTCTTATTGAAGAACTATTCTGATGTGGTCACCAACATTAATGTCGGCAAGGATATCACTCTGCCCTATTCGTCTTCTATTATGCCGCCCATGCCTTCATTGCAGCTGATGGTCACTAAGAATGCCATCATATTAGACGACAAACCTCTCGTTCAAGTCATCAACGGAGATGTGGAACGAAAGGAGCTTTACCGAGACGGCGTAACCATCGTAAAACTGGCCCAGGCTCTGCAACAACATAAAAAACGTTCCTTGTTTGTGGAACAAAGAAGCGATACCCATTCATTCACGGGTACGATTGCACTTCAAGCCGATAAAGATCTTCGATTCAATCTTCTCAAAAAAGTCATCTACACGGCGGGCATGGTCGATTTCAACATGATGAAGCTTGCTGTCCTCAAACGCGATCAAGGTTAGGCTCCTCTTCTTAGG
>JACQOU010000417.1 GCA_016207775.1 Deltaproteobacteria bacterium | reverse complement strand
GATTAACCCTATGCTTCTTGTTTCTATTTTTCGGAAAGACTTTCGTTACACCCTACAAATCCACTCTGAAGTCTCACCGGTAATGAATTGCATCCACTGCTTTTCAACCATTGAGAGGGGCTTCTTAGACTTCTGGATTAATTCATATTCATCTTGTGATAGACGATTTTTCACCACTGAAAGCCAAATGGCCGTTGGTGCCCCGTCATCTTTCAACCCGAGTTTAGCAACTACGGCACTTCCTTGAGTGTTTGTCCACACAGACATGCAAAATAAAGCAAGTAGCGGAAATGCATGAAGTACCATTACGTACACTCTCCTCAGGAAGAAAGCAGTATGCTAGTGCCCTTAAGGCAAGGCAAATCCGCATAATTATGCGATGCATTGCGGTATCGGGGCTTGCAGGATGTTGCCCCGGTTGGATAAGTTACTTCAAACGGGCATGGTCACCCACGGAATATTTGATGCGGGAATAATATGAACCAACCAACGAGACGAACCGGAAAACCCATTATCTATATCGATGTAATAAAGACCCGATTCAATGATTTGGATCCCTACGGCCATGTAAATGCGTCTGTCTATCTTGATTATATTATCTCCTCACGCTGGAATTATCTTGAGAAGACTATTGGAGTCAATTCTGCGGAGCTTATCAAGCAGGGGGTCGGTTTCTTTCTTGTGAATTCAAACATCACTTATAGAAAGCCTATCAAGGGCTCGACCGAAGTAACTGTCAAATCCTGGGTGTCTAGCATTGAAGGCCCTCTATTGTTTGTTGATTTTGCCATTGAAGGACAGAACGGAACGGTTTTCAGTAACGGCGTACTGCAATTTGTGGTGATGAATCTAAAGACGGGCCAAAAACAGGAATGTCCCAAGGAAGTGGAATACCTGCTTTGGGAAAAGGGTGATGGATAATAGATGGAAGATGCTTTTCAATTAGCGGCCTTATGGCTCGGGCTAGCCGTCGTAGCAACGGTATTGGCAACACATCTGAGAATGTCTGTAGCCTTGATAGAAATTTGTGTCGGCATTGCAGCTGGTGCAGTAGCCGATAAGTATTTCGGCCCAAATTCCCTTGGCGAAAACGCTGAATGGCTTCGTTTTTTGGCTAGTTCTGGCGCTGTTCTTCTCACCTTTCTCGCGGGAGCTGAGCTTGAACCCGTCATCCTGAGGACAAAGTGGAAAGAGGTTTTTGTTGTAGGGCTCATCGGTTTCTTGGCGCCATTCCTAGGTTGCTCCGCTCTCGCACGATTTATTCTGGGTTGGGATGCAAAAGCCAGTTGGTTAGCCGGTATCGCTCTTTCCACAACTTCCATGGCGGTTGTCTACGCAGTGATGTTGGAGACGGGTTTCAACCGGACTGATTTCGGGAAGGGAATTCTCGGAGCCTGTTTCATCAACGACTTGGGGACAGTAATAGCCCTTGGCCTCATCTTCGCTCCCTTCACCTACAAAACGTTGGCCTTCCTCTTTTTCAGCACGATCATTATTGCGCTGCTTCCGTGGGTTACCAAGCGACTAACTAAAATTTATGGTCACAGAACGTCTGCCATCCGAGCAAAATGGATAATTCTCGTATTGGTAGGGCTTGGCGCGTTGGCTCTTTGGTCCGGCAGCGAGGCAGTCTTACCGGCGTATGTTGCGGGAATGGTCTTGGCGGGATTTGCGGCAGAGGATCATTTTTGGGTTAGGCGGATGCGTACCCTCACCATCGGCTTTTTGACCCCCTTCTATTTCATTCGCGCCGGCTCAATGGTTTCGGTGCCGGCTATTATGGCTGCCCCCACACTGTTTCTTATTTTGTTGGGCGGGAAGGTGACCAGTAAGATCTTTGGTTTGTTTCCCGTAATCAGCCAATTTCGAAATGAACCGAAGGAGCGGTGGTATTACACACTTCTCATGTCGACAGGCCTTACCTTCGGCACGATATCCGCCATTTACGGGCTCAGTCATGGCATAGTTTCAAAGGAGCAATATTCATTCTTGGTGGCTGCGGTGATCGCAAGTGCTGTGATACCGACCATGGTGGCGGGCATGCTCTTTCTGCCAAGGCATTTATTGCCAAAGAGCGCAGTTGCGAAAAGCGCAGAAGTGAGTGAGGAGGTTGATGAGCTGGCAAATGAGTAAACCAATCCATGACGTCGACGTTGTTTACCTCCCGATCCACCTTACGATACACCCAAAACCCGAGATCTTTCCATCATCTGCAAAAAGTGCTATCGGCAAAGTATCGGAGGATAGATTTTACTGCTAATGACGATACTGCCCAGTCGAACGAACTTCGCTGGGATGTTTCCAGCCTTCCACGTAGCCCGCGAACCAAAGCAGTACCTCGGTGGGGAACTTTGCGCTGCGTGGAATATTTCGATTAAACGACGTTTCCGCCTGGCTCAGCAGAAATCGATAATCCGAGTCACTAATGTCAAAAACCTGAATGTGTCCCATCGAATAGGTAGTAAGCGTAGCCAAGTAATCGCTGCCAATCAATGCAATCGCCCGCACTGGTTCGGTCTTTTGCTTAACACGATGGGTCATTGTACCCTTTTCAACATCCCAGATTCTGAGCATCCCATCCAATGATCCGCTGGCTAAGCGTCGCAAATCAGGGGAAAAGGCAAGCGCTGTAACAACTGCGGAAGACCGATCTCGTTCGTAGTCAATTCCCCTAACCTCGGGAAGCTCCAACATTCCGTTGATACCTTTCTTATTTATCGCCCGAAGATAAATAGTTCGATCTGCACAACCGACCGCAATGGTGTGCCCATCTGGCGAAATAGCAACCGATGTAATTGTTGATGGGAAAGAAAAAATGTTCTCTCTTGCCCCACTGAGCAGGCACCAAACCAAAACATCCTGACCGGTAGCAGTTAGAAGACGGCGATTGTCTGTCGAAAACGAAAGATTTTCGACTCCCTCGATCTGCAAGCGTAGCACATTGTTAACCGCGAGCTCCACTGAGTCTTCGGTGTCAAGGTGATTAAATCCTTGTTCACCGTCTTTTCCCCACACAAGCACTTCCCCTTTTAAAGCAACAGCCCTTAGCTGTCCGTCCGATGAGACAGTAGATGGAACAGAAAGAAGATCGTTTGCTGACACGTCGACAGAATGCGGTCTTTCACCTGCTATGGCCAAGTAAAAAGCGCATGAATCTCCGAAGACAAGCGTCGGAAAAAAGAGTAACAAAGAGCAGACCAGTCGCAGCACTTCAAGAAACTAACATGCTTGGACGCATAACGCAACGTGTCTATAGGTGTTGGTTCCCCGAGATCTTTCCATCATCTGCAAAAAGTGCTATCGGCAAAGTATCGGAGGATAGCTCATTGAAACAGATGATTAGTATAAAAGTGGCTAGAAAGCTTGTACTGTCACATACCCCCGTGCTCACTCCTCTGAAAGTGCCCATTGAGTCTGCCTGTGGAAGAATATTGGCTGAAGATATTTATTCAGATGAAGACTACCCTCCTTTTGATAGAGCCATGATGGATGGTTTTGCGGTTCGGCTTTGTGATCAGGGGAAATGGGTCCGAATTGTTGCCGAAATAGCTGCTGGTTCTGTTCGAGAAAATGTGCTCACAGACTGTTCGTGTGTGGAAATCATGACCGGCGCTCCCATCCCCAAAGGCACTCAAGCCGTGGTTCCCGTTGAAGCCACCATTCGGAACGGAGAGAGTGTGAAGCTGCCCGAAAGGTTTACACTCGGTAGCCACATCAGCCAAAAAGGCAGTGAGTGTCGCAAGGGAATGAAAGTTGCACTTCGCGGAGATACCGTCACGCCCCTTGTAATAGCCAATCTTGCAAACTTCGGCCGTCGAAATATTAAGGTGATTCCTTGGCCTTCCGTTGCGATTATTACGACCGGCAATGAACTAAGTGCAGACCGGATTCTTAAGAATGGCCAGATCAGAAACTCAAATGGGCCCATGTTATTGTCTTTGGCAGCTGCAGCAGGGGTCTCAAAAACCCGAATGCTTCACTCCGTTGATCGGATCGGAGCACTCACTCGGGCATTAGGCAAAACGAGGGGATTTGATGTCGTGCTGTTCTGTGGCGGCGTATCGGCAGGAAAATATGATCTTGTTCCGGAGGCACTCGCCCGGTTTGGAGCACGAAGTATTTTTCACAAGGTGCGACAAAAACCCGGGAAACCATTCCTTTTTGCAACCAAAGAAAGACAAGTGTTCGTTGGTCTTCCCGGCACTCCTCTTGGAAGTCTTCTTAACTTCCACAGGTATGTCACTTTGGTGATACGAAAAATGAGTGCCCGCCCCACTGCCATTAACCCGTGCCAAGGAATTCTTGCACGCACTATCGTATCCACCTCTGATCGAGATCATACTTTGCTTGCGAGAGCGGAGAGAAAAAAGGACCAGTGGTTTATTTTTCCTATCAAGGGTAAGGGATCGTCTGACATTTTTTCACCGTGCAGGGCAAATGCCTGCATCACGTTAGGGGCTGGGAAAACTACCTTGAAAGCACGTTCTGGCGTACCTTTTGAATTTCTGGGAGATTCTTATGTCTGAATTTACTCACGTGGATGAATTTGGCCATGCGACGATGGTTGACGTCTCTGAAAAATCAATCACTCAGAGAGTCGCCAAAGCTAGAGCTACAGTTAAAACGCGCCCAGACGTGATCGATGCCATATCGTCCGGACGGCTTCCAAAGGGCGATGTCTTGGCTGTGGCTCGCGTCGCTGGCATCATGGCTGCAAAGAAAACCCATGAGCTGATTCCCCTGTGCCACCCGCTTCCGATCGAACAAATCGAGGTCAATTTTAATATCAAAGAAGATGAAATAGAGCTGCAAACGAACGTCAAAAGTTCGGCAAAAACAGGGGTGGAAATGGAAGCGCTGACAGCTGCTGCGGTGACTGCACTGACCATTTACGATATGTGCAAGAGCACGGACAGGGAGATGAGCATCACGAACATTCGAGTCATCGAAAAGGACGGCGGAAAAAGCGGACACTACATTTTTAAGGAAGAAAATCCATGAAAGGGACTGTTGTCGCTGTTTGTACAAGCCGAAAAAAAGGGGAATCAAAAGACCCGATTGATCGTGCTTGTTTTGTAAGGGGCTTTGGAATTGAGAACGATGCTCATGCTGGTCCGACACATCGGCAGGTGAGCCTATTGGAAGAAGAAAAGATTTTACAGCAGGAAAAAGGGCTTAAACCTGGTGCTTTCGGAGAAAATATCATCGTAAAAGATTTTGGGCTGGATGCTCTTTCCATCGGGCAACGTTTTCGATTGGGGTCAGAAGTGATTCTCCAGGTCACTCAACGGGGAAAAGAATGTCATACTCCGTGCAGGATCTATTACCGAGCTGGCAGGTGCATCATGCCTGAGTTTGGCATATTCACGAGAGTGATCCGTGGGGGTATCGTCCACCCGCTCGATGGGGTTTCTACAGATGATACATTAGAAGGCATCAGGTACGCGGTCTTGACGGTAAGTGATCGAAGTTATGAGAGGAAACGACCGGATCTTTCAGGGCCGGCTATTACAAACTTGATGGATTTATCCGTAGCGGCGAAACGTGTTGCTTACGAAATTGTTCCAGATGAGAAAACTATTATTGCACAGAAACTTGTTGCTTTCGCAGATCGGGAGGCCTGTGACCTGATTATTACCACCGGTGGAACCGGGCTTTCGCCTCGTGATGTAACGCCAGAGGCAACCCGCTCTATCATTGACAGAGAAATTCCCGGCCTGGCGGAACTGATGCGGGCCAAGGGACTTATCCATACACCGTCAGCCGCTCTATCAAGGGGCATTTGCGGACTGCGGGGACAAACGCTTGTAGTGAATCTGCCAGGAAGTACCCAGGCAGTTGAACAAGGCCTTCAATCGATATTACCCATTCTGCCCCACGCAATAGAAATCGCTTCTGGAATTTCTAAGGACTGCGGTCAAAACAACAATGTCCAACCAGCAAAACCCGTAAACGTTTAATACAGGTCAGCGTTTCTTTTCCTTTCAACACATTATTCAGAATTCTTTCTGTGCACAATTCGCATCCGACCAATCAATGAGCAACTGACAAAGCCTTTCCCTGCTCTTGCCCCTGGGCACAGCCGTTGCATTAACCCGTTTCAAATACTCAAAGGGGGAGCTCATGAAAATAATCATGTTGGGAATCGTGCTTATCGGCTTGCCGTTAATGGCTTGTATTGATCCACCGACTCCTATACAGCTTACCAATAGCACGCTGGAGAACGAAGGGATGGAGGTTTCCGCAACCGGACTCTCATCGGGAAACACAACCTTGTTCTTCAAGGCCAGTCAAGACAACCCCAAAATCGGACAATGGTGCTGGAGAGATGGAAAAAAGGAGATATGCGGCCTGAAACAGACGAGTTTGATTAGAAACGATATTACAAATGAAATTGTTGGGGTCATGCACATCAATGACAGGACAAGAACATTAATGCTCTATCAAGTTAAAAGACCGACCGATATTAAGAATTACGCCATAGACAAAACTGTACCCTATCTTATTTTCACCGATGAATCTGATAAGAATTATCAGCGTTTTGTCGTGAAAGCGATCCATCCAGACAACGGCACACTCGGATCGGTGACATCAGAGCATTTTCGCTTTTTAAAGGCGTTACCTCCGCCGGCTCGCAAAGCGGTCGATCTCAGGCAACCAGCGGTTCGGATCGCAGGCTGTGGCAGCGCTGACTCCAAGAAAAATACTGTGCGCAGCGAGTTTAAGAGTGGCAATCAGGCCAGGCACAGTGAAAACGGAAACTGAATTTCGGGTCTGATAGGGCGGATGCGGCGCAAGCAAACTCACAAAGTTTGCTTTCACCGCTCCGCGGTCCCACAATAGCCATCAAGCAAAAATCATCTTAAAACCGGCAATCATTAAAACCAGACCGAGAAGCCGACGAAACCACAGAGTATTCAACCGGCGACTTCCGATTCCAGAACCGATCCAACCACCCACAATGGCTGAAATTCCCCAAATCCAGGCGACAGGTGGCATGGACGCCACTGTAGATAAATGGCCCAGAATCCCGGAGAAGGAGTTAATAAGAATAAATGTTGCTGAGATGCCGGCAATCTCTCTTGGCCTCGCCCAACCGGTAAAAAATAGTAACGGACTGAGAAAAATGCCGCCGCCAACACCAGTAAGCCCGGCCAGAAGACCAATCCCAGCACCTGTTCCAACGGCGATGGGTACAGGCAACGGCTTAGCGGAAACGGTTGATTCAGAATATTGAAGAAGAAGCAAGGTTATCGCCGAAAACAGTAATACCAGTCCAACCAGGGGCTTGTAATAAACTCCTGGCAGCGTCATTGTTCCGCCAATGAAAGCCATTGGAATGCTTGATACTGCAAACGGCCAAAATAGTCCCCACGAAAAACAACCGGCCCTGTAGAATTTCACTGCCGCTAGGGATGCCACCAAGATGTTGAGTAGCAGTGCCGTTGGCCTCATGATTGCGGGAGCAAGCCCAAAGATGGCCATTGCGGCCAAGTACCCGGAAGCGCCACCATGCCCTACAGATGAGTAAAGTGTGGCGGCTGCAAAAATCATCGCTGTCAATAACGCGATGACTTGATGATCCATCTGCCCTCTAAGAGGTATGGCCTTCCTTTGTGATCCAAAAGGTAGCGGTTACAAATTGCAACCAGCACCTTTTGGATCACAAAGGAAGGCCATACCTATTTCCTATTTTTTTGATTTCATAAAAGCTTCGCAATCGTCCCGGATGTCCGCTTCTGTGATTTCGGCATCGGCTATCGCACGATGGCTATAGAATCCGACGAGGTACTCAGTGTCTTCCTTGTCACCGCGTTCGGATAACCAAATTTCAACCCCTTCCTCAGTCAAATGTCTTTCCAAAGCGGGGTAGTCCTGCAAAACCTTATCCACTATTTCGATAACTTGGCTCATTAAGTTCCGTCTTTCCTATATAAAGTTACAAGCATACATTCTAGAACCATTTCGCTCAATTTAAACCATAAACTTATATATCTTTATGGTTGAAGTCGCCGTTGAGATCAGCGGCTTCAGGCTGGGCTAAAACGCGCCCTCTCCGCCAAATTCTTAGTATCGCGGACGCAGATCTTTGATTATTGCGGTGCCACCGCGTAACCAACCCTGAATAGCGGGGCTAAAGAAGTCGTCCAGTTCTGTGTTCACCGGACGGGAGACGGTTTCCAGCTCTTTCGCCAGTGAAGGGGGTAGTTCAAAATCCAATGACCGTAGATTGGATTCAAGCTGTTCCTTTTTGGTGGCTCCAATTAGCGTGGAAGTGATGCCAGGGCGAAAGGTTGCCCAATTAATGGCTACTTCGGCGGCTGGTCTTTCCACCTCGTTTGCGACCTTCTTTAGAACTTCAAGAATGGCCCAATTTCTTTCAGAGTCGAACTTTTCCATGACTGGATTGCCCGATCCCCTAACGGTCTGAACGCGCCCCTGTCCCGAAAATCCGTCCTTTTCTTTACGGTATTTGCCTGTGAGAAAACCTTGGCCAAGCGGACTCCAGGCGCAGATCCCCATGCCCAAGTCTTGAGCCATCCACAGATGTTCTCTTTCCAAATTTCTTGCCACTAAAGAGTATTCCAACTGGAGAGATGTTAGTTTTTCCCACCCCCGAAGCTCAGCGATTGTTTGAGCGCGAGACGCATACCAGGCCGGTACATCACTCATTCCAAGGTAACGCACTTTGCCTTGGCGAACACAGTCATTAAGCGTTGCCATGACTTCTTCAACCGGGGTCAACATATCCCAGGCATGAAGCCAATAAAGGTCAATGTAGTCTGTTTGAAGCCTTTTCAGCGATCCCTCAAGCGCACGTAAAATAGCTTTGCGACCATTTCCACCGGAATTCGGATCGCCTTGAATAACGCCGAAAGAAAATTTCGTCGCGATGACCAGACGGTCTCTTTCTTTGGCTTCACGAACGAATTCTCCGACCCATTTCTCGCTTGTCCCTCCGGTATAGGCATCAGCGGTATCAATGAAATTTCCGCCCACTTCAAGATACCGGTCAAAGAGTGCTCTCGCAGTTTCCTTTGCGCTTCCCCATCCCAATTCCGTTCCGAATGTCATTGCACCCAAGCACAATGGAGAAACTCTCAGGCCCGTTTTGCCCAAAAGACGATATTCGTGCATCTTCGCAGGAGCTTTCATCGCAACCTCCCTCTCATCAGTGAGCGAAACCTAACATTCCAAGCCCGGCGAAGCAATCCCCTCGCAAAGCTTTACGGATACATTTTTTCTAACACAGTTATCTGGCAAATAGCTCCAGGAACGCCGTGATAGCCAATACCCCAAGAGTTCCATTAACAAGCTCCACGGCAAGAAGATTCCTGGGATACGTTGACTGAATCCACATATTCCAAAAACGCGAATACACACGGATAGCAGCAAACAGAAGACCCAGCATTAAAGCCCCACCCAATCCAGATAGAGGAAGCAAAGGACGCAGCCAATAATAACCGATTGCAACGAGATACACTTCAACTTGAGTGCCCAGAAATTGGGTGACCAGGTATCTAGCCCTCGAATCCCACCTTCGCACGCCAGCATGCTCTTTCATTGCGGTTGTGTACATTCTGTCGATTGCTGGATTCCCATACAAGATTCCAGCTATAACAAAATGTATAATACCGGCCAAAAATCCCCACGCGACTAAATTAAGAAACATACCTACCCCATTCTTTTTTCGGTTGTATTACACCTTGATTGATATTTTGGCCAGTGGTTCACAAAGAAACTATCTTCCACCCTCAGGTTCTCATTGCGGGACAGATAGCTTATGAGTAACTTGGCCCAATGCCGTGGATCCTTTGGTTACTCATAGCTATTTTTGGTGCCGCTATTGAGCGAATTTGCAATCGCTACGTGATTTTCAAAAGTGGAAAAGAGTGGGAGTACATGCTCGGGTATAACATTGGAGCGATGGTTTTGCTCGCTGCCTTGATGGGAAAGGGATTTGGTAGAATTGAGGCGTGGATTTTGGGATTGCTGTTTCTTTCGGGTTGTTTTTGGTTTGTTTATTGCTGGTTATCTTTTAAGGCGGATCGATTTGTTGAAGTTACAGTGACAAGTATTCTTTCTCAGTTACAAGTGGTGTTTGTGTGCCTCGGTGGCATAGTATTTTTTGAAGAAAAACTGGCGGCCATTCAGTGGACTGGAATCATTGTAGTGCTATTGGGTTTGTGTATTCTTATTCAGCCAAGGCAAGTTACGCTAAGCAAGGGGGTCTATTACAAACTCATTTCAACTGTCGCGATGTCGGCCGCTTTGCTATTTGATAAAAAGCTCATTTCCGTGTGTGACCCAGCAGTGGTCGCCTTGTCAGGGTTTTTGATTCCAACATTAATTGCGATCACCTGCCACCCCAAGAACGTAGGCGCTGCCTCTCGTTTTATTTTTGAATCTCGTTTCCTTAATGTACTCATGGGCGCATTAGCCGCTCTAACTTACTATTCTATCGTAAAGGCTTTCTCTGTCGCACCCATCTCAATCGTTTTTTCTATTTTCCAACTCAGTGTAGTACTGACCGTTCTCCTGGGAATACTATTCCTTCATGAAAAGGATCGTATTATGGCAAAGCTTGCCGCCGCGGTTATGGTGGCGCTAGGTACGATGATGCTTTCCTAAAATTTCATCCCTACCCAGATCGCGGATTGGCCTCGATGGGTACGAGTCTATTGTGATAGTACCGTTCGAGCCCCGGCCGTCGCGGAAATTTCATTATCTGCCACCTGTGTTCCCGAGCCCCCTACGGCAACAACCGTATAGTAATACGTATTATCGTTAACCGCTGAAGTGTCCGCATAGGGACTTGTTGCATCCAAAAATTGCTCCGTGTATTCACCGCTCGTTGTGCCTCGATAGACAACATAGCTAGTCGCATACTGGGATGCGGACCACGTCAATGTGATTCGGCTGTCGCCGCCCGTGGCACTCAGAACTACGAACGTACCCGGAGCGGGATTGGGGGAAATAGCGACCGTGGAGGAATAAGGCTCTGGCGAGTTGCTACCGGAATCGGAGCTTGAGATGGATCCTGTGGATCCAATCCCCATCACTACAAAGTCATAAGTTTTCCCATTTTCCAAGGGTGAGTCATAAAACCAGTAGTCTGTTCCGGCGTAAACAAGAGTGGCACTGGTCTGCCCCCGCTCCGTTCGGTAAAGCTCGTAGCTAATCGCACCCGACGATTCAGTCCACTGAACGTAACCCGCGCCATCCAGGGTAATGGCATGTGTAAAACCGAATGCGCCGGGGGCAGTTCGTAAAAAAGTGTCGTCGGTGCTCGGGTGCTGGCTAAATGGATTACACGCGGTAACAAGGAGCAGACTCATCCACAGGATAAACTTCATGGTTCACCCCCCTGCGAATCATCAAAACTCGTGAGCACTGCCAACCCGAATAACCATATGGATTGATCAAGTGAATCAGAATTAGCTGCTCTGCGATCCAAAAATAAGGCCATCTTAAAAGGTACGATAAAATTCTTTGTATTAATAAAAACACTACCCTGGTATGAAATGCCATTAACTATCTTCTCGCCTTCAGAAGATCCGCCAAACCCATAGCGCAGCCCAACCTCCGCGCCCAAATCACCGCCTAAGACAGGAAACAGAAGTGTTTGCCCCCGGAGACCAATCGTCGGAACAGAAAATGTTCTCAGCCCAATAGACGCATAGTCTTCCCTTGTTATACCGAATGTTTGTTCCATAACAATGAAAGGGATTAGGGTAAGGCCGTTGGAAAAACGGTAAGAACCCCTAATTCCCGCATTCCAAAGAACTTGGTTTGGGTTTGACAACCTATCAATGACGGATTCAGTACGCAAATTCCAAAAATTAATATCGGTAAATAGTGCAACCGTTGAACGCATTGTTAGATTATGGGTAAAGCCAAAATGAATGCCCGGATTAAAAGTCGACGAAGAGACCTGAGCACGACCCCCGTTGAGCTTTTCATGGGCTATCAGACTGCAAATTCCCAGCTCAAACCCCAGTTCGAAACCAATGGGAAAACGAAAGGACTCTTGCTCCCTTGTGATTAAGGCTGCCTGTCGGTAGTTAGGCAAAACAACAGGCCGTTTGGGAACAGCCTCACACCGCTTGCCGTCGACAGATGAGAAGCCAGAACGGCTGATGACCAGGGAAGCAACGATTAGTAGTAAGCCGTTCACCCAGACTTTTTTCATAACGTTAACCCCAACCCCAAGCCCGCGATGTGCTTTGAAAATTGATAGTCTTGCGTATCCTTCGAAAGATTACGCATATAGAGATACGTTAAAGTGACTGAAAAATGTCCCTGTGAATCGATAAATTTTGTCAGAGTAGCCATCGGCAGAAGATTCGTTTCAGTTCCCCGAATGGATTGCTGTTCCATGGTATCGGTCAGGGTGGCAATAAAAGCAAAGTCCAAACTTAAATCCCAGGGCATTGAAAAACCCGTCCCCAAAGTGAGTCGATAAGCTCTTTGGTTGAAAACCGGGAGATTGGATACTTGGGTCTCAAAATTAAAGCTGGCCGACAAAGATTGACTGTCGGAAAGTGCAAAGACCTGAGAAAGCGTAATGCCCGGGACTAATTGAGTGAGCCCGCTAAAAACAGCGCTGTCAAAATGGCGAAGGTTAAGCAAGAGAGTTGATGTACCGAATTTAAAAATATTTGCACGTTCTCCCAAAATGAAGTTATGGCTTACCCCGTAGTGAGGTTGAGAATGGTTTTGAAGATAATCCCTTGTTCCTTTGCTGAACTCGTATTCGAAAAGCATTGAGGCAGACTGAGCATTAATGAGGTGATCAATGCGAGCGCGAAGGGCAGGGTTAATGTTTATACTATCATTGCCATAGACCGAGGGGTTATCTCGCCGCTGATGCAGCGTGATGTCCATACTCAACTCCGGTGCAACTGCTATCCGGTTTCTGAATACTTTTTCATACCTTCCAAAAACTGAAGTGCGCATAAGCGCGGAGCCAGTATACGGCTCTGTCATAACCTCATCAGGCTGATTGATAATATTAGTGTCAAACTTGAATTCTTGATTCAGGGAGAGCAACCAGGGCTTTGTTGCAATGGGAACTTTTCCGACAGTCTCAGGTCCGCTTTGGCCGATCAGCTTATAGACATCCGAAATCCGGGACTGGGCTTGGGCAGCCAGCTCTCCGTCAGGAGCCATTGCGATAGCACGATGATAGGCCGGAATGGTTTGCCGCAGGGCAAGCTTACGCTTAGTTTTTCCTTTGCTTTTAGAGGTATCCACAAATAACATTTCGCCAATTTGAAATTGCGCCGCCTGCTTCCATTCCGGTGCGGCAGATTCATAGTCAATGAGTTGGTTAAAGAGATTCAACGCCTCTATTTTGTCGTTGAGCAAAAGTTGAAGATATCCTTCATAGTAAAGCGAAGGAGCAATCTGCGTTCCCCGATATTTTGCAATTCGAAACGCATCAATGGCCTTAGAGTAATTTCTCTGAGCGTACAGTGCCTGGCCCAAATAATAAGGTGCTTCCGGAAATTCATTGCAAACATCCTTCGCTAAAACAAGTCGAAACTTTTTGGAGGCCGGTTTGAAATCTTGCAGATTCATCCGGCTCACACCAGCCCAATACAGGGCAGTCAGATTATATTTTTCGCTTTTGGGAAGCTCTTCGATCAGAGTAAGAGCCTCAGCGTAATGCCCCTTTTGAATTTCCTGAAGCGCAATTTCCAATCCCGGTTTGCCCAGCGGTGAGGGAACCGCAAAAAGAGTGGCAGCAAACCCAATGTGCAAGAGAAAGAGAGGACTATCGTATGACAAGGGTAACCTCGGTCGATTGGTTTCCCGTCTTGTTTCCCGGTGTCCCCAATGGATTGCAGTATGGAGGGCACTGAGTGGGATTGAAAGCGGATGCTGCACTTTTTGCTGGGTTATCTGGAGAAACAGCTGCAGGATTGCGAGCAGTGGGTCGGGAAACTGTTACGGGAGCTTGGTCGACTGGCGGAGCGCTCGCTCCTGGCCTGGCAAGCACATCGGCCGGGTCGCTGCCTGGCGGAAGTGGGCTTGCCGTCATGCTCGTTCCCTTCTCGGCTTGGGCGTTAAATGACTGGCTTGCAACGATACGCTCTGACGTTCCAGTGGCTGGATGAAATTCGCCGGACTTCAAATCCACGCGGCCCAAGTTTGGAGGCGGTACATAAACCTGAGTGATTGGGTCAAAAGCACTTCCGGGCGGAGGAGCTACGTAAACACCCGTCCGCATATCTACAAATCCGCCCGCCGGCAAAGTGGATTGCTTAGCCGATGGTTCGCTGATTGCTTCGGCAACTCGCGAAACAGCGAGGGCCGATCGGTCTGCACCGCTATCGGAGGGTACAAGTGATTGGTTGATTCGCGCCTGCATCTCTTCAGGGGAAACACTAACGAGTTTAGGATTGATGCCAGGGGGAACGGGAGTCATGGAAGCAAGCTGCACAGTGCCCGCACGGTCTGACTGTTTATCGGATTGCTTGGTTACCCGGGAGGCCAGGTTTGCTTTCTCCAAAGAATGTAATTGTGACGGCGCAATTCGAATGGGCGTTAAGGGAACTTTTTGGCCAGCACTGATAGTGGAAAATAAGCCAGGTCTCACCTCTACCGAGCGTTTGTTATCTTTCAGCCGCCCTGTGAGATCAGAAAGAGAGGAACGACCCCCTTCTCTCCCGGCAAGATTTACACTTCCCTTGAACGTAACCAAAGAGGTGCGCTTGGTAGAATCGTTCACGATCATTTCAAAATCGGTCCCAACCATTCCCGCAACGGCGGTTGGGGTGACCAGAATCAGATGAAAATTATTGGAAGCGACCCTTTCCCCTGTCACCCTTATATGCCCCCTACTCAAAACAAGAACATCGCTATTTTTTTTCTGACCATGACTGAGAACCGGAATATCAATGTCCACACCCGATCTGCCGCTCAAAACGGGTACATCCATGTCTGCCTTAGCCGTTCGAGTGAGGACAGGAAGATCCATATCCTTCTTCGGTCTGCCGCTTAAAACAGGAACGTCCATATCCGCCTTGGCTGTGCGACTTAGAACGGGAATGTCCATATCCTTCTTCGGCCTGCCGCTTAAAACAGGAACGTCCATATCCGCCTTTGCTGTGCGACTCAGAACGGGAATATCCATATCCTTCTTCGGCCTGCCGCTTAAAACAGGAATGTCCATATCCGCCTTTGCTGTGCGACTCAGAACGGGAATATCCATATCCTTCTTCGGCTTACCGCTTAAAACAGGAACATCCATGTCCGCCTTTGCAAAAAAATGAGCCCGACTGTTTGGCCCCAACTGCAAGAGAGTCCCGCTACTGAGCTCCACTTCAACCACGCCGTTACTTCCCGTCTCGATCTCTTCCCCCTCATTAATGGCCATTTTTTGAGAATCGGACGCTGCGATTTTTACGCCTTGGCGCAGGGCATCACCCCGCAATGAAAGGACCCTTCCAAAGGGCATCGGTTCGGCAGCGAAAGCGCCGGCGACAAAACATGCAAACACAGCGTTCAGCACCCCCAGATGCATGCTTGTTGCCTCCGTCGTTATAAGTTAGGATGTACCTTTACAGAGTTGAACTATTATACCCAAATCTAGCTCTCGGTTTCGAGAAAAAATGCTGAAGACTTCCCTGCTATCAGCCGTGTGTATGTTGGTCCTCTTTGCATGTTCTTCTGATAACCCATTGGAAGATAAGAATCACACGCGGGTTATTATTAGACTCCCCACAAACAAGGTTTCCTCTTCGCTGCGCTTGGCGGAGCCTTTCGAAGTCTTGGATCGCACCGTTTCGCGCAACGTTCCAGCAGGAGACGTGGTTTTCATTGCAGCCAGCGCCTCAAATCCCTTAGTAAGGGGAAGGTTTGTCGTTCCTGCCAGTTCGCGCCAAAGTTCGCATGTTTGGACCGTTCCAAGCGGAAATTACTATTTTGCACTGATTGGATATAGCGGCAGCGGAACAAGCTCGAGCACCCCTGTCTGTGCACTTGCCATAGGGGATGATGGTACGTATGGGCATGTCTCCTCTCTGGTAGGCGGAACCAAGAACATTGCATTTGATACTGCGCGTGGAAACTGTGCAATCCCGCCGTTTGGCGCAGGAAACTTACCGTCCGAAGCTCTCACGATATCCCTTTGTAACAAAGAAGCAGACATCTCAATGGCTTCCGCTCAAGATACGTGCATCGACTTTATTCGCGGCGGACAGACAGTTTTCCCAGTTACAAAAACAAAAATTGGTTTTTTTAGCCAAAATGAGTTTGTGCAAAGAGCGATTGCGGATGTGGACAATGCCGCTGCCATCAACTCCGGATGCGTTAGCTACTCCAGAGATGTCGGAACTTCAACAGCTCTAAGCGCACGAGCCGGATTTATCCCGGCAGGCAGTGGCAACGTGAGTACGTTTTCCGTGCTTGGACTGAAAACGGAGATAGTCCTTTACTCACAGGGCAACTGTGAACCCAGTCAGGCCCTTGCTACCTATACCCTTAACCGTGGCCTGGCTGCCGTCAACGGCAGCGCAACGGCAGCCTCCGCAGAACCTGCAATCACCATGACTTTCGCAGGAAAAACCGAGGATATTTCAGATCGAGCCCGGTTTGTCGTCACGGGTGGAGTACCGAGGCTATTCATCAAAGACAGCGTGACCCCAGGCGGTTATGTCGATTCATTCTCTTCCACCCTTTCTTCCGACCGTACTTCGCTCTATGCGGATGGAACAAGCGTTGCCCATGTAACTCTTACCTTGCTGGACGGAAACGCGAACCCCGTTTCTGGAAAAACTGTCACGTTGCAATCACGCAGAGGCACCGAAGACAGCATTACCCCAAGTTCTGCAGTCACCGACTCATCCGGAAAGGCGACCTTTACGCTGCGCTCAGTAACGGTGGGAACTGCACGTCTTTTCGCAACAGATACTACCGATACACTTTTGCTCAACGAGCAAGCCACCATTGTATTCACCTCCCCGAGCAGTACCCCCCCCACTGTCGGAACTGACATTGTCTTTACGAGTGCTGCTGGCGTCACGATGGCATCCTGGGGAGCCGCTTCAGACGCGATAACCCCTGCCACAAGCCTTAAATACAAGTTGGTTTATTCGACCACCCAGAACATAGGAACCGTGGCTGACGCCGAGGCGAATGGAGCTGTCTTACTGAATTGGGCGGTTGCCACTCTAAGCCATTCACTCAGCGAGCTCACCGCAGGCAGTTATTATGTTGCTGTTCTGGTAAAAAATGGAGCGGGCATCAAGGCACTCTATTCACCGCAACCACTTTATATCGGGGGATCCAAGGTGCTATACACGGTTTCCGCACTTAGCGGAAATTTGGGGGGAGTTTCCGGCGCAGACAGTTTGTGCATGTCTGCCCTTCCAGCCGGCGTGACTTCCGCAAAAGCACTCATTGGCGCTGGCTCATATCGGCACGCCTGTACGACAAGTTTTTGCTCCGGCGGTGTCTCTGAGCACGTTGATTGGGTGCTCTATCCAAATACACAGTACATCAGAGCGTCAATCCGACGTTCTGACGACCGGTCCAATACCGTCATCGGCACTACCAATTCGGCTGGAGTTTTTGCAAGCGACCTAACGAACTCCGTACTGAACTCGCCAATGGTTGTATACACCGGACTCAATAATGACTGGACCGATTCGACAAATAACTGTCAAAATTGGACTTCCCCCTCAGGATCATCTTCTGGAACGATAGGAGATTCGGCCGGTAAGGGAATTGGTTCCGGTACTTCTCCATTCATGCTCAACAACGGCACATCATACTGCTATACAACCTCAAACCATATTTACTGTGCCGAGCAATAAATTGAATGATGAGGGATCCACACCATGATATTTGTCAAAGCGGCTAGAACGCTGATCCTGCTTGTGCTCGTCCTTTTCATCTTTTCCCCCGCATTTGCATCCTATGGAAGGGCAGTTGAAGATGCAGAGTCAATTATTAAGCGTCCTGACGGACGCTTCGACGTAAAGTGCAACGACGGTACGCGCGAAATTGTTACAGTACAGCAACTTAAGGATAATGAGGTTTGTCGCAACGGATCAAGTATCGGCCGTTTTCAAGTTGAGTGCGAGGGATCGGCCTTCCGGGTGTACCCTGTCCGTGCGAAGGATGGTTTTCGATTCGGATCCTATATGAGTGGCGACGAGTGCCTCCAAGTTGCGCGCGCCGCTCTTCGCGACATCGTCTGTTCACAGGTGGGAACCGGCAATTGGTATATCACTCGTATCAGTGACGGAAAAAGGTTAGGAAGACCAACCAACTTTAACTCCTGTATTGCTGCCTCTTATTTTAATCGCCAATCCATGACGTGCGCTCCTTTTGCCTCGGGTAATTGGCGGCCCACAAAGGTTCAGACCGGTGAGACGATAGGGTTCGATACAAATTTTGAACAATGTCTGACTGCACTGAAGAAAACGCGGGAGGGAGTCGTCTGCGGCCTCGTTGGAAACGGTTTCTGGGCCCCTTATCGTATCAAAGACAGACAAAAACTAGGCGCTTTTACGGACTTTACTGGGTGCACTCAAGCAACCGATGACGCCTTCGAGGGCAAGGTGTGCGTGAACCGAGGAAGCTCCTGGTGGCAGGGAATCGTCATCGCCACCGAGCAGCCCATAACCGATATGCTCCCGCTGGGTGCCTGTATCACTAAGCTCTAGTACATCTCAACACCTAACACCGAAAACCTAAAACCTAAGCAGCGCTGAGCCCCAGGTAAAACCGCTGCCAAAAGCAGCTAACATAACGAGCATCCCCTTTTTCAACACGCCGGCCTTAATCGCTTCATCCATTCCCAAAGGAATCGTCGCAGCGGTCGTATTACCGAACTTGTGAATGGTATTGAACACTTTTTCAGGTGGAATTTTCACGTGTTCAGCCACCGCTTCATTAATACGTAAATTGGCCTGATGAAGAAGAAAAAGATCAACTTTCTCGGTGGAAACTTGATTGGCACTCATGCATTCTCCCATTACCTGCATCAATTTTTCTACGGCGGAGACAAATACTCTTTTTCCATTCATCTGCGCGTAATGAAGATTTTCATTGAGCATGGCATGACTCAAACGTTCTTCATCGGGTAGGGCGGATCCCGGAGCGGGTACCCAAAGCTCTTTTGCGAATCGGCCGTCAGCATGGAGGTGCGTCGAGAAAAGATAGGAATCGCTCTCAGGTTTAACGACCTCACAGGCGCGCACTACAACAGCTCCAGCCCCATCTCCAAACAGAACAGCCACGTCCCTTCCCCGGTTAGTCTTGTCAAGTCCGCGTGAGTGCATCTCGGTGCCGATCACTAAAATATTCCGGTACATGCCATTTCGGATGTATTGATCCGCTATGGAAAGTGCATACAGGAAACCAGTACATTGTTGGCGTATATCCAGAGCTGGAATTCCTGGAACATCCAGCTTTGCCTGCAGAAAACAACCCGTTCCGGGGAATTCGTGATCTGGGCTTAAAGTCGCATACACAATCATGTCGAGCTGACTTTTTGAAAGCTTGGCCGACTCAAGCGCGCGATTGGCAGCCTGAAGCGCCATATCGGAAGGCGCTTCGCCTAGTGCAGCCCAATGTCTCTCTTTAATGCCCGTACGTTTTGTAATCCATTCATCGCTGGTATCCACCATTTTCTCTAGGTCAAAATTGGTAACCACTCGGGATGGAACGTAGGACCCAACACCCGTTATTTGGCTTCTTAGCATTTTATCTCCCAAAAAAATTACTATTATCAGGATTTCAATGGGTTCTCTACCATATTATTTTGAAGGGTTTTCTTTACCTGTTTCTGCCAGACAGGCGTATCGTTTTACCGGCTAGTCTCTGCCGGACCGGAATGATGATTCATAGTTAACAGTAGATTCACCCTGGGCCAGAGAAAACCCTATAAGTCCCAAAAACAATATTTCTCTGAAAATGCTTTTCACTTCAAACCTTTTGTTAAGTGCAAACAAAGGGCCAACCACTTGAAACCATACCATTGAGAGATATCAGCGACTTCTTGTCTTTCGTATACAAACAGTGACGGAAGATTTTGAAAAGCACGTTTACAACCTGTGTATTCTTAGTCAATACGCGACTCTCCCTCAGATTTGTGCATCTAGCTGATGACTCGTTGGGATGTAACGGGAATTTTGGCAATTAAATTCGATTTCTGTGTTTCAAAGAGTCGAAAGAAGATCTGATTCTAGAATGTACTCGATTCGATTGGTTAGGGCTCATACGATGCACTTGACATTAGAATGTGCCCCCGTGGCCGGGAATGACACCGCTCCTGCAGAGCTATCCCGAATTCAACCAGATAGTGCGACAAGTTTGCGACGGTACTCTTCTCGCTCTTTTAGTTCTTCTGTGGCAAAGCGCTTGAACTTACCGACGATAAAAAACTATTTTGCCGTCGATTATTCACTTGTAAAAGGTGTAGGGTGTGCTACTTATAAAATATGCAAGGCCGTACAGAATATAAAAACAGAAAAGAAAAACGTCCCTTTTCTCCGTCGCAGGCTATGCATGTTACGCTCCGATCACAAATTGCCAAAGGACCGCTATCGCTTTGTGCACCTGGTATTCGCAGCTGGCTTCGAAGTTATATCCCACAGCTTGCCAGAAACCTTGGCATTCGGCTCTATCACTTTTCAATCAATGGCGCTCACTTGCATTTTGTTTTACAGACGAAAGAAAAGGCAAATCTAAGCCGATTCCTGAGGGTGTTATCCGGGATGATTGCTAGGCGTGTTCTTAAAGCAGAAAAGGGAAGAGGGAAAGGGGTTTCGTTTTGGGAATCAAGACCTTTTTCACGGATACTGCACTGGGGGCGAGACTTTAAAAATGTTCTCAAATATGTTGAGCGAAACGTTTTGGAGGCCGCGAGAAAAATTCCCTATGCAAGAAATTGCTTGGCTGATCCAAAAATGGATATGCTCATTTCAAAAAGTCTTGCTCTTAATCGCTTGAACCGGCAATCTTGGTGCGACTTACAAATGCTTTTATTCCAGTAGATTTTGATTACCTTCTAATCGGGTGAAGAAGATTCGCTTCAACTGTCAGCTTTATATTTGAAACTACTTTGGTCAACAAATTCCCCCGAGGACAGCCCGAAGG
>JACQOU010000408.1 GCA_016207775.1 Deltaproteobacteria bacterium | reverse complement strand
CGATTAACCCTATGCTTCTTGTTTCTATTTTTCGGAAAGACTTTCGTTACACCCTACAACGGCAGTAAGATGTCGGTTCTTCTAACAGAATACGGCCAAACCTGCCTCACTGTTTCTTTCCTTAAACCGTAGTAAAGCAGAATCAATGCCAACCTCTTAGGTAGTTTACAACTAATCGGCCCTAAACCTTTGCTTGTCACTCGTTGTCCACTGCCAGTTTCAAGAACGGCTTCAACATCTAACTACTACCGTCTCACCGACGCTGATTCAGAAATAGATGACTTTAGAACTTCTAGATTGAAATCGGATCTTGTATTATCATTATCCAGGTTAAAAGATTCCGCCCAAATTTTTCTAAGGACTTACTATGAAGCCATTGCTTGTGTTTCTTGCGGTCATTACTCATGGCGTTTCATTCTCTATGAATTGGGAAAAACCTCATGTTCCTGGGGAATTATTTGTCAAATTTGCTGATAAAGCTCCACTGCAGTTACGTAAGACACTCGTGGAAAACGTTGGAGCCAGAATAAAAACAAAGTTTCGCTTCAACAAAGCCGTGCTTTTACAGGTTAACGATGATCATCTCCGAGAGATAGCACAAAAACTTTCTACCTCTCCTTATGTGGAATATGTGGAGTTAAACGCTTATCGTAAGATCTTTGCCAAATCCAATGATCCTTTTCTTTCCTCCCAGTACCACCTTGAATTAACGCATGCTTTCGAAGCTTGGGACTTTGTAACCGGCTCCAGAAAAGTGAAAGTGGCGGTTCCTGATACTGGCGTCGACTACGGTCATCCAGAGATTTCACCCAACTACCTGTTTAACGAGGGGGAGATGGGCAAAGATGCAAATGGCAACGACAAGCGCAATAATGGAATTGACGACGATGCAAATGGCTTCATAGATGATTGGCGGGGATGGGACTTTGTGGACAATGACAATGATCCGGTGCCTTGCGGCAACCCGAAAATTGCTTATCACGGCACCTTTTGTGCCAGCCTTATTGGGGCCAAAGGAAACAATAACCTCGGGGTTTCCGGGAACAACTGGGAGAGCTCGCTTCTTGGACTGAGATTTCTGGATGATAATGGTTTGGGGACGCTCGAAAATGAAATTAAGAGTTTTGAATACGCAATCCTAGCAAATGTGAACATTATCAACGCCAGTTTCGGCGGGGATGAATTTTCGCAGGTCGAGTTTGATACGATAGCAGAGCTGTCAAAGCGCGGGATCTTGCTAGTAGCAGCAGCCGGAAATGATACGGAAAATATATACTGGCACCCTTCTTATCCAAGTTCATATCAATTGGATAACATCCTTTCGGTTGCTGCAACTAACAAAGAGGATAATCTCGCCAGTTTTTCAAATGCCAGCCGAAGAACGGTCCATCTGGCAGCCCCCGGTGTAAACATTTATTCCTTAGGTTTGTGGACCGGGAGTTATAACCCGATGAAAAGCAGTGGAACTTCGTTTTCTGCGCCGCAAGTCGCTGGGGCCGCAGCCCTTGTTTGGTCGCGCTTTCCGGCTAGTTCGATGAAACAAGTCAAGGAGCGAATTTTGAGAGGTGTCGACACCATCGAAAAGCTTAAGCCATGGCTCATATCAGGGGGCAGACTCAACTTGTTCAAAGCTTTGGAAGATGATTTGGTTGCTCCAGCGATGGTTCAAAACGTCACACTCGAGAAAGCCACAATCACCTCCCTTGATTTGAGTTTCGATCCTTCGGGGGATGATGATGATAATGGTTCAGCAATGGATTATGAGATGCGGGTTTCTTCACTGCCCATCACAAGCGTTTCCGACTGGGAAAATGCCCTTCCGGTAAAATTGACATGGCAAGTGGCGCAAGATGGACGACGGATAAACACTAGGGTGCCAGCACTACCGCTCAATAGTGAAGGTTATTTAGTGATTCGTGCCATCGATAACGTGGGCAATAGAAGTGAATTGTGTCCGCCGATTAGATATGCCCTGACCAAAGTCAAAATCCTGCAATCGATCAGTGCCGAATCCATCACCGACCTTAAAATGGAGCCGCCATGGACTGTCCGTTCTCTTGCGGATGCCCCCAGAGTGCTGACACCCAGTGAGGAGGGTTGTAATTATAAAAATGAGATTGATGCATCGATGGTTTTGCCGCGGCTTCATTCGGGTAGCAGAAAAATCAAACTTGTTGTCAGATCTCAACATTATCTGGAAGAAAACTTTGATTTTGGACTGATTGAAATTTCAACCGACGGTGGGAAAAACTGGCAAACAATCAAGTCCTACACTGGATCACAAGCTTGGTGGGTGGACGTTGTCAGTCTTCCCGAAAGTGCTGCAAAACGTCGAACTTTGATTCGATTCCGTTTTGTTTCTGATCTTGTGAGATCAATTTGCGGCTGGTTTATCGACAATATAAGTGTTGTCACTGAAGAATAATGGGGGGCGCATGAAAGCTATTCTGGTATTTGCAGGCTTGGTGCTTATTTTTCTGGAATCTCCTTCAGTCGGACTTGCCGCGGGAAAATGGCGGCCCATAAGTAGGGAGGGCGCTCCAAGCCCCCGCTACTCCCCTGTGATGTTGTGGACGGGCCACGAGCTCTTTGTTTGGGGTGGTGGCAACAGCAGTGGTTACTTTGCTTCGGGTGCGCTTTATAATCCTGTTACGGATACCTGGAAACCTATCAATTCTGAAGGAGCCCCTGCGATACGACGCAAATACCACGGAGTTTGGACGGGTACTGAAGTGATACTGTGGGATGGAATATGGGGTAAGCGGTACAATCCTCTGACGGACCAATGGAAAGAGATGAATCGGGTAAATGCTCCATCGGACAGAACGGAATTCTCGATGGTTTGGACAGGGACCCGATTGATAGTAGTGGGAGGCTTTGGCCATGATGTCAGTTTGAAGACGTGTGGATCTTATGACCCGATTGCTGACAGATGGTTTGCGATCGCCCCGCTTCCTGAGCCTCGGCAAAACGTAGTAACTGTATGGACCGGAAGCCGTCTTTTGGCTTGGGGTGGGGGGTTATGGAAGAAGGACCGGAGTGGTTATGAGGTGGGGTTTTACAATACGGGCCATACTTACGATCCCGTGAAGGATGAGTGGAAAGCTATCTCGAAGGTTGGTGTCCCTATCGCACGAGAAGACGCGACTGGCATCTGGACCGGCAAAGAGCTGGTGGTCTGGGGAGGGCTGACGGTGCATCTGTTGGAAGACGATTTGTGGTTAGAATGGTTAAACACAGGGGGAATTTACAATCCTAAAAAGGATAAATGGCGGGCAACCTCAACCAGAAATGCACCGAGCGGGCGCAAGTGGCACACGATGCAGTGGACTGGTGAAAAAGTTATCGTTTGGGGGGGAAGCCATAACAATATGACTACAAATGACGGCGGGATATTCGATCCGGTTTCCAACTCATGGATGAAAATCCCAAGTTCCATTGATTCGCCCAGCAACCGGGTTTTGGCGTCCTCAGCTTGGACCGGCAAGGAGTTTATCGTGTGGGGAGGAATGTCCTGGGATCAAAGGTATGGCGCTCTGAACGATGGTGGAATTTATACTCCATGAATATCGTATAGGGACCAATTGGCCTTCACTGCTTTGACAACCTTGTTTACAAATCCGAGACAGCATTTCCCACTGGGGTTCCTCACTTCACAGGCACAGAGTTGTTCTTTAATATAGACACTAATTTGTGTGGGGATGGTAAAATTTTCTGATTTTTCGAATTCCGATTGTATGTCTGACTTTTTGAAATTGAAACAGTGGCATACTGGATAATCCGGGGCTTTTCCAAATTCCTTGATCCCTACGGGCTCTGCAAGATGCTCTTTCAGAATTAAGCTACCGCCATCTCCAAAATAAACAACCTCACAGTCGGCATCATTACAGAAACGATATGCCTGTTTTGAGTCGATAAGATGTTGGTATTTCCCTTGCACCTTGAAATGCACAAGCTGGTTTTTGACAGGAGTCCCTTTAGTTCCAGTCCGCGGACACGTAAATTCCATGGCTGGTTTTTTTATGGTACAGCAATCATTCATGTGTACACCTCACTTAGGGCAGTCATTTTTTTTAGAGGCATCCGTTACTATTTGGTAAAAATTTGCTGGCATTCAAAGCTAATTTTGCTGTATTTCGACCACTTCTGGAATTGCTGCTAACCGGGGGAGCAGTTCTTTGTGATGTTTGTGCGCATTACAGTAGCTAAATCGGAGTTGAACCATTCCATTGGTAACGGTTTTGACTCTCGCACTTACGGGAATTTGGTACTCATCCAAAACATCATCAACTCTTATGGTCGTTTTCCCACGTGCAGACTCAAAAACAATGCTGGCTGTAGGAAGCAAGCACAAGCAGTGTGTTTGCGACTGCAGGAGAGAAGAGCTGGTGCCAGTTATTCAAAAAAAGAGACATTCAGCTGCTGCCGAAAGGATATCGATCGATTTAGCCGATCAATTCTTGTTGGCAGTACAAGAACCCTCGGGTTTCTTTTCGTCTGTTTGTTCCTTTGCCTTGTCCTGCATTCCGGAACAGGAGCCTTCCTTTTTCTTATCCTTCATTGCCCCGCATGAACCTCCGGCACAGGCTCCTTTTTTCATTTTCTTTTTTGTTTTCATCTCCTTCTTAGGCGGAGTCTGATTTTCGTCGCCGAATGCAGTGGAACTTGTCATTGTCGCAGTCGTTGTTGCCAGAAATCCTGCGATTGTAAGCCCTGATAATAGCTTTTTCTTATCCATGATGTCTCCTTAGCCGCACAAATTCAACCGCGCCCCCCTCGCAGATAATTTGTTTACAGGTAAACAACTGAGGGAAAAGAATAGTATATTAACAATTTGAAAAATTGCATATATTTTTCTTTTTGTACTGCT
>JACQOU010000406.1 GCA_016207775.1 Deltaproteobacteria bacterium | reverse complement strand
TAAGCAACGCATTCTACCGCAGTTGGAAGACCCAAGTGGTGAAAGACGCATTTCGTAAGCAAAAGCTTGAACCTGGACAATGGCTCGAGACGGTGTTCCTTGGGGGCGACAATCGTCGGCGCGCAACTTTCACTGCGCTTAAACAGCATGGTAAGATTCTGGTGGGCTATTACCGTCGTCGCTCAAATCAAATCACCGATATCCGATCGTGCCTGATTGCTGACCCCAAGCTGCTCGAATTGCGCAGCAAATGTAAGTCTTTCTTAAAAGAAATTTTAAGGGAAAGAGTGCGAACAGATATTTTCGTACAGCTTGTGGATAAAGCCGTCGATATGGTCATCACGGGGCCAGTCGGTCGTAAAGGCGAACCCGATAGGGCTCTGCGAGAGTTAGTGGCTCAGTGGATGGAGGCTGCGCACGTCACTCGCATCAGTTGGCGTGCCAGTGAACGCGATTCGATTCGGGTCCTTGCCGCCAAGGATCAGGTCGTTGCACGGTTTGGTCCTCTCAAGATTAATCTCCCACCCGCTGCCTTTCTGCAGCCGACCGTTGAAGGTGAGCAAGCATTGGTGAGTGCCGTCCTTGCTGTTTTACCACCCAGCGGAAAATTTGCGGATTTATTTTCGGGTTGCGGGACGTTTTCTGGACCCATGGTCGCACGGGGCTCAGTCGATGCTTATGAATCCGCAACCAATGCGGTAAATGCTTTATCGAAAGCACAGTTGTCAGGATTTCGGGTTTTTAGGAGAGATCTATTTCGAAACCCTTTACGCCGCGATGAAATCAACCGGTATGATGTGGTGTGTTTTGATCCGCCGCGCGCAGGATGTAGGGAACAAGTCGCCGAGATGGCCTGTTCTAAAGCACCGATTCTGGTTGGAGTATCTTGCAATCCAGCAACGTTTGCTCGTGACACTCGAATTCTTTGTGACGGTGGCTATCGGTTGCAGAGCCTACAAATTGTTGACCAGTTTTTGTGGTCGCATTCGGTCGAATTGGTGGGTGTATTGAGTAAAGGAACACGAGGCAAATTTTGACCCGGCAATTTCCCATTTATGTGCGGACCGTAACGGGGCTGGAAGAGGTCTTGGCTAACGAGCTTTGCGCTATCGGAGCACGCGAAATTCAACCAAAAAGCCGGCTCGTCATCTGCAGCGGAGACCAAGCATTGCTTTATAAGGCCAATCTTTGGTGCCGAACTGCAATCCGTGTTCTTCGCCCCCTGGCTTCTTTTGCTGCCCGGGATGAAAAGGGCCTTTATTCTGCCGTGCGCGAAATTGATTGGAGCCGCTGGCTTTCAGCGTCGGGAACTTTGGCCATCGATGCGAATGTCCGTTCCTCCTTCACCACCCACTCTCTTTATGTTGCCCAGTTGGCAAAAGATGCGGTGGTGGATCAGTTTAGAGACAAAACCGGCAAGCGTCCTTCCGTGGATTTGGAAAAACCGCAGCTGAGAATCGCGGTCAGTCTTTTTGAAAATACTGTCCAGATTTTCCTGGATTCCTCCGGTGAGTCCCTCCACAAACGTGGCTATCGCAAGTCCACCGGAGCGGCTCCTATCAGCGAAACATTAGCCGCAGGTATCATCAAGCTGTCCGATTGGGATGGCACAAGGCCGCTGATTGATCCCATGTGCGGCTCGGGGACTTTGTGCATTGAAGCCGGCCTGATTGCAAAAAATATCGCTCCGGGCCTGCTTCGACAGCACTTTGGTTTTCAACGATGGCCTGACTACGACGACATTCTCTACCGAAAGCTCGTTACTGACGCAAAAAATGCCATTTACAAAGATAAGTCGGTTCCCATTGTAGGCTGTGAGATCGATCCGGACATCGTTACGATTGCCCGCGAGAATGTTGAGCGGGCGGGTCTCTTGGGAAGTGTTCGGATTGAGCGTGGAGATTTTTTTAATTGGGATAGACTTGGGGAACAGCCAGGAATAATCGTGATGAATCCCCCCTATGATGAGAGGCTACCGGTCGACAATGTGGCAGAGCTCTATCAGCAAATAGGAAAAAGGCTGAAGCAAGCTTATGGAGGATGGACTGCTTTTGTACTGGCCGGCAATCTTGGGGCTGCCAAGTACATTGGTCTAGAAAGTTCCCGGCGAATTGTGTTGTACAATGGTTCCATTGAGTGCCGGCTTCTCAGATACGAATTGAGATCCGGCGGGCAGATCACCGAGCGTCAGCGACCGAAGTCGATCGAACTAAATCCAAAATGGAAAGAAAAGTCGGAAGTCTTCGCCAATCGGTTGCGCAAAAATTTTAAGCGTTTCTCAAAGTGGGCTGTTAAGGAGGGGATTTCCTGCTGGCGTGTTTATGATAGGGACATTCCAGAGCTGCCCTTTATTGTCGACTTGTATGGCGAACGCCTTCATTTTGCAGAAGTTCAGCGAAATTATGACCACTCTCCAGTCGACCACAAACACTACATACAACTCATGGTAAAAACAGCCGCTGAAATTATGGAAATTCGTCGAGCGAATGTCACCTTCAAGAAAAGAAAACCGCAAAAAAAGCGAAGCTTTCAATATGGCCCGCAGGCTGAAACAAAGGAGTTTTTTGAAGTAAAGGAGGGAGGCCATCGCTTTTTAGTGAATTTGTCAGATTACGTGGATGTCGGTCTTTTTTTGGATCACCGCAAGACTCGCTCTCTCATTGAAAAAGAAGCGTTTGGCAGAGATTTTCTCAACGTGTTCGCTTACACGGGCTCGTTTACGGTCTATGCAGCGGCAGGGGGAGCTAAGTCAACCACTACAGTAGATACTTCTCGCACTTATTTGGACTGGGCAAAAAAAAATCTTCAGCTCAACGGGTTTATCGATTCTAGTCATCGTTTCATACGTGAAGACACCATAGAGTTTCTCGAACGTACGAAGACGAGCTTTGACTTGTGCGTGGTAGACCCTCCCACTCGCTCGGTGAACCGTTCTTCGGGACGGGTATTTGAGGTCCAGGCTGATCACGTGCGCCTACTTAGCTTGGTGCTTGATCGGATGCGCACGGGCGGCAAAATCTTCTTCTCAACAAACTATCGCACTTTTATCCTCGATGAGGAGGCTGTTCGGAAACACCGCAAGGTGCGTATCAAGGAACTCACCGCGCAAACTACTCCGTATGACTTTGAGCGTAGGGCCAGCCATCGTTGCTGGCTAATAGAGCTCGATGCCAGCAAATAGCCGATGAGTTATCATAGCATCGACAAATAAGCGGAGGATTTGATTGAGAATTGAAAAAATGGACCTTGCGGATTTGGAGGATGTAACGTCTTTAGCAGATCAACTGGGGTACCCCAGTTCGACTGAAGAAATTAGAACAAGATTTATGCGTATTCAAAGAACTCAGAATTACGGTTTATTTGTAGCCAAGTCCAATGGAGGCAAAGTGATAGGATACGTACAAATCAATTGTGAACCTGAGACACTGCTTGCTGGCCCGAGAGCGGATGTAGCCGCGCTCATTGTGGATGCGAATGAGCGTGGGAAAGGGATAGGAGCTGCCTTGCTAAGACAGGCCGAGCATTGGGCTGAGCAAAACAAATTGCCGTTAATTCGGATCCGTTCGAACATTAAGCGCACTGATGCTCATCGATTTTATCAAAATAAAGGGTACGTAATAAATAAATCATCGCACATATTGACGAAGTCAATCGCCTGAAAAAGCATTTCTGCATGGGCCAACGATTACAGTCTTGCTTGTTCTCTTTGGTCTCACCTTTTTGCCCCATGCAATGCCCGTTCTGCCTGTTTACCTTTGGGGAACGCGGGGTCGGTCCGGTGAGATCCTCATCGATGTAAAAGGGGACTGCGGAAACCGCAACTCGCCGCACAAACTTGCCTGCTAAAAAAATAGCAAGGATAATCAAAAGCCGTTCCGGGATGCTGGTTATCCTAAAAGGGAATTGACGGGAGGAATTTTGAAACAGTTCTTCGATGCAATCGATTTCGCGGAAAAGCACCTCTGTGAGAAGCTTTCCGTGCAACAGATTGCGGAAGCTTCTTCTTTTTCCAGATATCACTTTTGCCGGATGTTCCGTGTATTAGTGGGCGAGTCGGTAATGGAATACGTGAGAAAGAGACGTCTATCGATTGCGGCGGAAAGGCTCCTAAAGGAAGACGTACGGCTTATTGACTT
Source organism: Deltaproteobacteria bacterium (assembly GCA_016207775.1). Lineage (GTDB taxonomy): Bacteria > Bdellovibrionota > FAC87 > UBA2466 > UBA2466 > JACQOU01. The sequence goes on along the minus strand of JACQOU010000406.1, from coordinate 3,199 downwards.
GGCCGTTGAAAGTCAATTTGAGTCTCAAGAGGCTTTCACCCGAGCTTTTAAGAACATGTTTCAGGTCACTCCCGGCGAGTACCGAAAATTCATCGATCCGGTCAGGCTCTATTACCGCCAACGGTTCGATTCAAAAACTTATTACCATTTGAAAGAAGGGGTAACCATGGAACCAAAAATAGTAGGAAAGCCAGCGTTTAAGATCGTCGGGATGTTAGAAAACCATAACCAAGATAACGCCCACCAAATTCCGGAGCTCTGGACGAGGTTTGTGCAAAGAGTGATGGGAATTCCAAATCGCAAAGGCACCCACTATTTCGGGGTCAGTGAAGTTATCGACCTAAAAGAAGCCAGCTTTAACTATATTGCCTGCGTAGAAGTGGATGACAAACAAACGCCACCTGAAGGAATGGTATACCGAGAAATCCCGGCAAATACCTACGCGGTTTTTACCCATACTAATAGGACGAGTTCTCTGCACGATTCTCTTCAGGAAACGCTTCAGTACATTTGGGGAACGTGGATACCAAAATCAGACTATGTTCCAGTAAAGGCGCCGGACTTCGAACTTTACGATGAGCGCTTTAACCCGATGACGATGCGTGGTGAGATCGATATTTGCGTTCCCATTAAGAGGAAGTAGGAGGCAGTTATGAAGATTGACTTGGTGAAAGAGCACAAAGATTACTATCGAGCGGCCTTATCGCCTGAGCTTACGCAGTTCGATGGTGCAAAGTACGTCTCTATTGAGGGGAAAGGAGAACCGGGAGGCAAAGAGTTCACTGAAAAAGTAGAAGCTTTGTATCCCGTAGCCTACGGAATTAAGAAACTTTGCAAAGAAGAGCAGTGTGATTTCGCTGTGCCAAAACTGGAAGGTTTTTGGTGGGTGGAGGGAAAGCGAGATGCTCGAAGTACGTCGAGAAAGGAATGGAGCTGGAAGCTTCTCATTCGTCTGCCCGATTTTGTAACGAACGATATGCATGCTAAAGCCGTAGCGGAAGTAGTGAAACGCAAGAAATTAAACATTGCTTTCGAGACGGCGTTAGTAGAAACGCCTAGGAAGAAGTGTGTGCAGGCACTCCATGTGGGGCCTTATTCCGAGGAACCAGGCACGATCGACCGCCTTCTCTCCTTTGTGAACGAGAAGGGGTACAAGATTGATGGCTTGCACCACGAAATCTATCTTTCAGATCCTCGAAAAACCAAGGCGGAAGAGCTGAAAACCATCATTCGATATTCAATCGCTTAATGCCGTCCATTCTTGAAAAATTGCGGGGCGGTGACCTCAGATCCATTGGAAAATCGAACGCGGTGGTTCGCGAGGTCATTCGTCATCCGCAATATATGCAAGGGTTAGTAACCGGACTGTCCGATCAAGATCCGATCATTAGGATGCGTTCCGCGGATGTCTTAGAAAAAATTTCAAGAAAGCATCCACACCTCTGCCAAATATACAAAAAAGGGCTGCTACAACATCTGACCAGCGCGAGTCAGAATGAGATTCGCTGGCACTTAGCCCAGATGGCACCACGCCTGTCATGGGTCCCGACAGAGAAGAAACGAGTGATGGCCATCTTGCGAAAATGGCTCGCCCCAACTGAAAAGAGTCAAATTGTCAGGGTTTCCGCGCTGCAGGCACTATTTGAATTCGGCGTGAGACGATCAGTACTATCCAAGGCACTAAGAGATGAAAGTCCCGCGCTGCGAGCTCGAGCGAAGAGACTGCTCAGCACTTACGCGCAAGGGTGATTCAGGGAAACCCGACTATGTTTATGTTCGGGGCGATGAAAACATTATCTGAGTAAAGCTTTTCTAAAATAGTGAGGACTGATTTGTGGAATTGACGATCGAGATCTGCGTGTTGAACAAGTAGCCATGCATCCGAGTCAGCCTGGGCGCGGCGAAGCTTCTGCGCCATCGCCCAAGCGACATTGCTGACAGTGGATGCCGGCTAGAACCCATGACGGGGAGCCGTCGATGCCAACTTCAAAGGCTTTGAGGAAATGATCCATACAAGGGGAAAATATTTTTTTTTACGTTGATCCTTGATTATATATTAGCATATATGCTAATATGTGTTTCCTGGAGGCGTTTTGGCTCAGAAGCCTACATCTAAGCTAGTCTATCAAGGGGCGATACTCGGGATCGAGTTCTATGTGACAGTTTCCGGCGAAGCACCGGCGGAGGAATGGCTTGAGAGCCAGCCGGAAGGAAAGCAGCAGAAATTTGCAGCGTTATTTGCTTGGATGGCTGATCAGGGAAAGATATGGAATGAGCGTAAGTTCAAGCATTTGACAGGTAGCGATCAGATATTCGAGTTCAAGGTGGATGAGGGGCGCGTCCTCTGTTTTTTCGTGATAGGCAAACGCCTTATTCTCACCCATGGTTTTAGCAAGAAAGATGATAAAACTCCGAGGGGCGGAGATTACAAGAGCCGAATCCATGAAGAATGATTTTTTAACGAGGGAAAATCAATGAGGGAAACCAAAAAACAAATTGGGTGGCTTGAAAGAAAACTGGCTAACTCCAAGTTTCGCAAGGCATTCCACCAAGAGTACCAAAAACTCTCAATCGGTGAACAGCTTTTGCGACTCCGCCTTGAAGCCGAAATGACCCAGGCGGAGGTAGCCAAGAAGGTCGGAACTACTGCTTCTGCCATATCTCGCTACGAGAATGCGGAGTATGACCGATACGAATTGCAGACGCTACGCAAGATCGTAGAAGCGTGCGGTGGAACACTCCATATTTCCATGAGTGTTTCAGACAAAAAAAGAGCAGCTTAACTGGAGGATCTAAGAGGAGACTATTTGAATGGCTCGGAAGTATCATCGCGATTGCGGCAACCGGAGTAGAGCCGGTCTTCCCCCGTTCATGGAGTAGAGCCCAAAATTTGGCGGGGCGGACGGGGCCCAAAACACGCGTTTTTTCAAGTACTTGATTCGCAACGTCAAATTAACAATAACGATGAGTTGCTCCGGTAGCGTCACTGACACCGAGTGCCAGAAAATGACTGGAAATAGCCCCTCCTGTTCCCTGAAGTTCCCTGAAAATGACGTCAGGGAATGGGTTCGAAAATTAGGGAACAGGTTCGAGCGTAATTGTCCCATTTCTCCCCGCCATACCACTTGTCAGTTCCCTTACGTTCCCTGAGATTCCCTGAGTTGTTTTGTATAGATTTACAATCTACTATCTCTTAGGT
>JACQOU010000405.1 GCA_016207775.1 Deltaproteobacteria bacterium | reverse complement strand
CTACATACAAATCATTTTTATGCTTAAGAATATTCTCTTCAGTAACATTGAGCTTAATCCTAATACTGTTAGTGGAAGGGTTTTCCAAAGCGTAGCGGTAATTATATTCCAGTGCCTGAATATTTCGCGGCTCTGGATCGTACTTCGGCCTCTCAGGAGGGCTTTGTGGCTCTTCGGAAATGGACCAGGGGCTGTTCACTTCGTACCAAGGTGCAGAAGAGTGATTAGTGGGGCTTGCCGGAGCAGTATAACCATTGGCATTGTTATTGGATGAACGACGCCATCTTTCGGCGGTGGCCGTACTTGCGGCAAGTGATACAACAACAGAAATCAAAATAAGGCATTGCATGTCTCCTCCTTGAAAAAAATTACCCTGTATTCAAATTGTATTTCAACAAAATGCTTTTGCTTTTTTTATAGAATGCACAAAACATGCCTAAAGGGTCAGTAACGAGCGGAAAAAAATCTGATGTTACTATTTGTTCTTTTGGAGAAAAGCTTATTCTCAAACCGAAATGATGTTGATTAGCTGGTTAGTACTCAAGGTGTCTGCGTCATCAATGGGGACGTTGGCATGATTCATCGACAGCTGTCGGACAAATTAATTACAGAAATTATCATATTCAGGATTCTATGAATGGAAAAAATCAGGAAGTCATGGCAAATCGAAGCCTGGTCAGTTCGGCAAGATGGATAAGGCAAAGCTTTGCGTATCCAAGGAGGCTCAATGTAACTTTTCCTCTCGGGCGCAGACGGAAGGGTACTGGAAGTTCCAGAACGCGGTCGGGTGCATGTTTTTGAATCATCAGAGAGGTGAGCAGATTCGTTGAGATGACATTGTTGGGCAGTTTTTCAAATATCGTTTCTGCTCGCTCCTTACTAAATAGTCGGAAAGGTACATTGGGATCCGAGAGTCGGACACCAAAAAAGTAACAGGCAATTTTACAGAGCAGGGTACAGATAGCTCTTCTTAGCATGCTATCCAGCCGGTGAGTTCTGTGAGCAAGGATCAGATCAAAATTCTGTCTTTTCTCCCACATTCTTACAAAGTCACTGGGCTCGTAACGTCCATTAGAGTCGACTTGCAGGATAAACTGACCACGCGCGACTTCGTATCCGCGCCTGAGCGCCTTGCCGTGTCCCGTTCTCAGTTGATGGACCACGCGAAGTTCCGGCAGAAGCCTGCGCAGCCGATCCAAAATTCTGCCAGTGCCATCGGTTGAGCCGTCGTTTATCACTATTAATTCGAACGACACACTCTCTTCTGACAGAAATGCTCCCCACTCCCGGATAACACTCTCAATGCCCTCACATTCATTGTAACAGGGCATTACTACCGAAAGTTCTGGCCCTGGAGCCATTTGAGTTTTGATTGCAGGAAAAGAAGGGCGATCCTTTATCATCTTTTGCTCTTTGTTTGCAGACATTGAAGTAAGGTGGAGAAGAACTGGATGCAACCGCATCCATCGTTGTTATTATATCCTCATTTCTGCAGGTGGAAAAACAGGTTCTGTCCGGCCTTGGCTGTGCGCATCATCCCTTTGGTCACATTCCAATAGAAAACGGCTACAAGTCCCGAGTTTTGCGGGTGGAAGAGTGAGGCACTAAAAAATTCTCAGCGGATTCCATAAACTCGGCAACGGGAACAACCTCAATTCCCTCGTGGAAAAAAACGCTCCGAACCCCCATACTGGAAGATTAACCGTGCATAAGCAGTGGCGTTTTCACTCAAAAAACATGTTCAGGTAAATGGTTCCTACTGTTCGAAATAATCGATTTTCATTGATGTTGTCGCCAAAAGTATTCAATGAGGCAAACGTATCTAAGTCGCAGACAATATAACCTATCGGATTAACGCCCAATACTGCGAGGTGTTCTTTTTGTGTACAAACTTTATTCATTAACACTCACGCCTTCATGCGTATCTGAACAATCCTTTGGGCATCTTACCGGTTAATACCGTAGGTATACACCTTGCATGATTAGTTTGATATTCATGCGCCACTAGAACACTCAGAAGTAATACTACTCAGCAAGGTTACGCGCACACAACCGTTAGATTCATTGCCAACTCAGAACGCAGCGAGAGCTATTTCTATCGTTGGTTTTATTAATGGTTTGAAAGGTGTGCTGGAGGTCTTATGGGCAATACTCATTTCCTTCGAAGCCGATTACTTGTCCTGACCGGCACGATCGAATCAAAGCAAGTTAGAAACTTGGAGGGTAGGTAGATGAAACGAAGCTGGCTATGGAGAGTGGCATTGGGTCTAATATTTGTGAATGCTGGTTGCAACGTAGCCTCTAGCCAAAAGGAAGTGGCCGAGGTTGACCAAGTATGGAATGCAAAGAAAGGTAACGATCGCAAGACTGATAACAGTGCTCCGGTTGCCAAAGATCTGATTTTGCGGTTGCCCAAAACATCGCGTATGGCCAATGTTACCTTGTCCGCTACCGACCCTGATGGCAATGATGCCAATCTAAAATACGAAATCGTGAACGCCCCGTCTTTCGGAACGCTTTCAATGCAGTACCAATCATACTATCAACTATATAGAGCTAACGACGCATTTGGCACATCTGATAGCTTCACTTATCGGGCATTTGATGGGACCGATTATTCCAACGTAGCCACCGTTTCGATTAGTCTGAATAACAAGCCAATCATCGACTCTCTTGGTGTAAGCACAAACCCCGATACGCCTGTAGCAATAAAACTAACGGCTACCGATGCAGATAATGATCTTATCTATTACTCCTATAACCCGGCCTCGCACGGAAAGGTTTTCGGGAAGACGGGAGCCGATCTGATTTACGTTCCAAACCCGGGATTCATCGGAACCGACAGTTTTGTGGTTCGCGCATACGATAGATGGGAGCAATCCGGTTCCAACGGGACGGTTTTAATCACTGTTGAAGACAATCCCAACGGTCCCACTAATCCGGGTACGTGGGATATCACTTCTGCCGACAATTCCCCCACTGTGGGTGACCGTAAAACAGTGATGGCAGACGACCGGCTATTAATGTTTGGCGGCAGCGATTATTACTCCATAAAAAATAATATGGCCCTGTTTGATATTAGAACCAATAGATGGGCGTCGAGTCCTGTTCCGCTACGGCTTGCATATAGAGCCGAGCCTTCCATGGTTTGGACTGGATCTCGCGTGATTGTTTGGGGCGGCACTGATTGGAGTGGGACATTCGCTAGAGAAACAGATGACGGCATGACATTTGATCCCGGTACAATGACATGGAAACCAATGGCAAGAGCGCCTTTCAAGCGCTCGGATCATGCGACAGTCTGGACGGGTGAGCGCATGTTGATTTGGGGAGGAGTGACATCTACCGAGACCAAATGCTATCCCCATCGTGACGGAGCAATATACAACCCGCAAAAGAACACCTGGGGTAGAACGAAAGTTGATAATGCGCCAAGTGCCAGAACCAATCCGTATGCTGGCTGGGTCCAAGGCAAGATGGTGATATTCCAAGGAATGGGTTGGACAAAGAATTGTAAGACTAGTTATTTAAAAGATGGTGGAATATTCGATTTAGCAACCAGTCGGTGGACTCCTATATCCGCCCCTCCCGCTAGCTCAATGGATAGAACGCATGATGAAGTGGCGGCAGTATTTTTTACGTCTAACAAAATGGTCGTTGCTTATGATGAGAATCGTGAGTGGCCTGTCAGCGGAAGGTATTTGGACGTGCTGGATGTCCCAACAAATACCTGGGAAAACCCCATTCCGTTCCCCTATCCCTTGGTGCCCAACCACACCACCGGGGTAGCTCTTGGCCAAGAGAGCTTGTTGTTGTTCTCAGGGACGGACTCAATAATGGGAGGAGTTATAAATATCGAAACACGAACTGTGCAGCCCGTAGCTTATGAGGATCGCGATCGCACGGCTGTCCGCTCGCCACTGCCCGGTAAAGAGATGTTTTGGACCGGCCGGAAGGCCTTAATGTGGGGAGGGTTCAGCCAGGTCCAAGGGCCCGATTATCAGTTTTACGATTACGATACAGGCTTCTTATCGTTTACGCCCCCCGGAAAATAAGGCGTTTATCGCTCCAATTTGGATGGCTAGCAATAGTTGACGCTTAGGCAAAAACTGCGTATATAAGGTCAACCTTTTTACACCTGGTTAACGATGCCAATGCCACATAGTCTTAATGAAGCTCTATCTTTCGATGATGTTCTACTGGTGCCTAGGTATTCGGAAATATTGCCTACTGAGGTCAATTGCGAATCAAGGCTTGCCGGGGAAATCCGTTTAAAAATACCTATCATATCGGCTGCTATGGACAAGGTAACCGAAGCACGAACGGCTATTGCTATGGCAAGGGCAGGCGGAGTGGGTGTTATCCACCGCAATCTTTCGGTCGAAAAGCAGGCGCAAGAAGTGGAACGCGTAAAGAAAAGTGAAAGCGGAATGATTGTTGACCCCGTTACGCTACGGCCCGATCAAACGGTTGCCGATGCTCTTCAGCTTAAGAAGAAATTTGGGATTTCAGGACTGCCGATCACAAGAGATGGGAAGTTAGTCGGGATTGTCACAAACCGCGATCTTCGGTTTGAAGAGAGCTTGGGCAGAAGTATTCATGAGGTAATGATTCCTTTTGAGCGTTTGGTGACTGCACGTGAGACCATCGGCATGGAAGAGGCAATGCGCCTGATGCATAAGCACCGTATTGAAAAGCTTCCTATCGTCGACGGAGATAGAAACCTGCGGGGATTGATTACCATCAAGGATATAGAAAAAACGATTTCGAATCCTCTTGCCATTCGGGACTCTAAACGCCGTTTGTGCGTGGGTGGGGCCATTGGAACCGGCAAGGATGCTAAAGCACGCCTGGAAGCTCTTGCGGAGGTTGGTGTGGATTTTGTGGCTGTGGATACGGCGCACGGGGATTCCAGCAACGTGATCGAAATCGTTCGCTATGCCAAACAAAAGTACAAAAACTTTCTTGTCATCGCGGGCAATGTGGCAACTGCGGAAGGGGCCGATCATCTGTTTAATGCCGGAGCGGATGCCATAAAAGTTGGAATCGGATGCGGTTCTATCTGCACGACTCGTGTGATTGCCGGGGTGGGAGTTCCACAATTTACGGCGATTAGAAATTGCGCTGCCGTGGCGAAAAAATACGGGCGACCTTTGATTGCGGACGGGGGAGTCAAGTATTCAGGAGATGTGGTTAAGGCGCTTGCGGCGGGAGCGGATACCGTGATGGCGGGAAGCCTTTTTGCTGGCACTGAAGAGGCGCCTGGAGAACTGGTGTTTTACCAGGGGCGGACCTATAAAGCGTATCGAGGCATGGGCTCCATCGAGGCCATGAAAGAAGGCAGCCGTGATCGGTATGGTCAGGGTGCGCTGGAGAGTGATGAGCTGGTTCCAGAAGGGATCGAGGGAATGGTTCCCTATCGTGGGCACTTGGCTAACGTGTTGTATCAGCTCGTGGGTGGGTTGAAGGCCGGTATGGGTTATTTAGGCTGTCACAATTTGACCGAGCTACGGGAAAGAGCCGAGTTTGTAAAGATAACTGCACAGGGGTTGAAAGAATCTCACGTGCATGATGTCTATATAACCAAAGAGGCTCCGAATTACCGTCCTAATATTTAAATGAAACCTTCCGTTATCATCCTCGATTTCGGTTCTCAATTTACTCAGTTGATTGCCCGCGAAGTGCGGAGCCAGGGAGTGTACTGTGAAATTGAGCCTTTCTCTATTGAACCTTCGAAATTGCAAGCAAAACAGCCGAAAGCCTTGATACTTTCAGGCGGTCCTGCAAGTTTCGGTAAAAGAAGAGCGCCGACGCTGACCCGAGATATTTTTGCCCTCAATGTGCCGGTTTTGGGAATTTGTTACGGAATGCACCTGTTATCCCATTTGAGCAGTGGCAAGCTTGAGAGCGGGAAGAGTCGCGAGTATGGTCACGCTGAAATTGAAATATTGATTAACGACGGACTTTTCGCCGGGTTTGAGAAAAATCAAAAAGTCGCTGTTTGGATGAGTCATGGCGATAGCGTGAAAGAAGTACCGGCGAATTGTTTAGTGACAGCTCGAAGTACGAGCTGTCCGATTGCTGCTTTTCAGCTGGACCATTTTCATGCGGTTCAGTTTCATCCTGAAGTGG
>JACQOU010000430.1 GCA_016207775.1 Deltaproteobacteria bacterium | reverse complement strand
GCACTATGCCACCCACTCTGAAAAGGTACATCCTTCCTTTTCAGAAGGGGATCCGTGAGCAAAGCTCACGGGGCGGAGGCCTCTTCTAAAAAGTGGAATAATTCTTGCTTAACGACGAGCTGTGATCTCTAGAAACTGGAAAATAAGCCTTTTGATTTTGCTGTTCGGGGTGTTAATAGGCAGGCGGTTTTATTATCGATTTCTTGATCCGCACCTTTACATAACTTTTTTCGACGTGGGCCAAGGCGATGCAATCCTGATTCACTTCCCTTATGGTAAAACCATGCTCGTGGATGCAGGAGGTGGGTTTCGCGACTGGAATGCAGGCACGGCTATTCTCTTTCCCGAATTGGCGAGAATGGGGATATTACGCATTGATTACGCAGTTCTTTCGCATCCCGACCAGGATCACGGATATGGGTTTCTGGGTATCATGGAAGAATTAAAAGTGGGCTCGTTCCTCTACAATGCCCATGAACATTCGGCAAAGCGGCGCCTGTTCGGAGAACTGCTGGGTGCAGCGACCAAACATGAAGTTGCGTTACAGCCACTCTTTAGAACATCTTCCTTTCCGGTTGGAAGCGCAGTGGTCAAAACCTTCGTCTCTGCAGCAGAACAGTCCAATAATCGGTCTCTTGTGCAACTTCTGGAGTTTGCGGGATGCCGCATTTTGCTGACGGGAGACATGGAAATCGAAGAGGAAGCGAACATTGGAAATATTGGAAAAATACATTTTCTTAAGGTCCCTCATCACGGAGCAAGGCATTCGCTCACTGAGAAATGGCTTAGGTCGCTCTCGCCACTTTTTGCCATTATCTCAGTGGGTCTTGGAAATCCCTATGGGCATCCTCATAGCAATACCATCAATCGCCTTCTCCGAAATGGAGCACAGGTGCTTCGAACGGATTTTCATGGATATATCCGATTCTCTATTTCCCCGACGGGTGAAGCGCGCTGTGAAAATGCACACGGATCGTGCGGTGCTGCCCGTTGCTACCTACCCTAAGATTGACAACAATTTTGCTTCCAAAACTTTCAAGTCGAATGGCTTCGAAATGATTTCTCTTACGCCAAGACTCTTGGCCTTTTCCTCTACTTCTCGCTTCGCTAGTCCGGTAATCAACAAAATCGGGATGTCTTTGACAGCTTCGGTAAACACACTTGCATCCAGCGCGTTTAGGCCATCTAATTGTGGCATCATCACATCGAGCAGAATCAGGTCTGGACGAATCCTTTGTACCGTTTCCATGAACGCCCAGCCATTGTCAACCATTACAGTTCGATATCCAAGGCTTTCGAGAAAAGTTTTGAGCAAGTTTTGAATCTGCTTGTCGTCATCGGCCACAACAATCGTTTTTTGTTGCATTTGTCGCCCCTACTACTGAAGTAGCATTAGCACTGTTACATTTTTCGTATCGGCCGATCGGCTTACGTACCCAATTGCATCGGAGTTGCTGCTTACATACTGGATTACTGCCTGGTCATCAGGTACGACACTGGGAATTCGCGCCTTACCCGAGAAAATCTGTTCAGCCCAATAGACATTCATTTCCACCGGGCTTTTTCCTACAAGAAACTGGTAGAATTCCTTTCGTAATTTTGAAGTTCTTGCCTGATCCACTGGTATCACCCTTCGGGAGTCAACCATGGTCTTGTTTCCCAAAAAAATTTCCTTCAAATCTTCCTTGTTAAGCTGAGTTTTTAAAGACGGGTTCGCTACTACCAAAATGGGATCCGCCGCAGCAAACACGACGGGAAACAATTGAGGCAACAAACAAAACATTGCGCAAATAAATGTTCCTCTCACAGCTTTCCCCATTCCTTTCTCAAAAAATAGCATCCAGCCCCACTGAAATAGTGTTCGCTGTTCCTGTTCGACTCAAACCCATTGTATCATTTTCCGATATTTGGTTGTCTAGCTGCGCCTTAAGCACAACAGAATCCGCAAGCCGATAATCTACCCCGACGCTTTTCACCTGCGCCTTTCCGTTTCCCCCAGCAATTCCAAGCGTCCAGTCACCATACGCATACATGAGCCAAGGCAAGAATTTCCCCAGGCGGTAGCCAACCGAGCCATATCCGCCCGTCTGTGAATGCAAGAACGGCTGTCCAGTATTGGCAACGATCGTTGAATTGGATCCGCGTTTTATACCCCCTTCCGCATAAGCAACGATATTATTTTTGTCATAGCGTCCACCGAGAGTACATGCAATTGTGTGGGCGGAATTATCAGAGAGGATGGGTCTACCAATCGGGCCACTAACGGAAAACAGGCCAGTAGCTGCGTGTCCCTGTTCTTCTTTCCGTGCCAGCATCCCGCGAACTTTCCAACCGTCTCCTTCGAGAACAACGGTTGCACCCACCAAATTGTTAATGTCAATGTGCACTTCGGTTCCATCAGAAAGCGTGGCCGACATCTTCTCATTTCCGCCGAATAAGCTGCCAATTACACTGAGACCTCCTCCAAGTAGATGGCGATACTCCACTTGCAGACCGTTGAAGGATTTAAAAGGAGCAATCGAGTAAACCAGTCGTGGCGGTTTTCGCCAGGGATAAAGAAATCCAACATCAATAACTTCAGAAACTAACCAATTTGGAAAGATTTGGCGGCCAACACTTAGTTTCAGCCCTTCGAACGGATTGTAGGTTACGTAGAACCAATCAGCGGTGAGTTTCCAATCCGGACGGCTACCCACGGGCAAGGTCTCTCCAGAAGCCAAAAGTTGAAGCCTGGCAGACCATCCGGCTCCCAGGTCGGAAGCAACATTGAGTCCCAAATGACTTCCATCCACGAAGTTGGTATGTCCTAGCGTCTCAGGTTGCGTAAGATAAATATCACTTTGCAGGGGTTGAATGGCATAGAGACTTCCAAATCCATTCCATGAAAATTCAACTCCATAACTCTCGTTTGATACAAAAAGGAACAGTGAGAAAAATAAAGTATGTAGAAACGCCCGCTGATAATTAGAATACGGCAGCCTACCCATCAAAGACCCCTTTAATGTTAAGAACCTCCAACCACAGAATAAAAGCAGAAAGTGTTTATATTGAAATATAAATAAAAGTAACAGCCACTTAGTAAGCACGCAAGAATTTTGCGATAATCAGCATAATCTCTAACCAACCAGACGCGCGGCGCATAAAGAATTCAGTCAATTTTGCCGAATGGGTTCAAGTATGAACCCAATGTTTTGGAAAAAAAGACAGTCCCCTCAGGAAAAATGGATTACAAAATTATTTGGTTTTCTTCCATTCCTGGGCGCCCTCTGCGCCGTTTATATATTAATGCAAGCCAAACAAATCGAAGAACGTTCCCGCCACACCCTCACCGCATCAGCCCTTCAACAGGAAAACTTAAGGAATGTGCTCTGGATCAACTTACTCGTGCAACGAACGAGTGATTTGGTTTTAATGGCTCGACTGAAAAACAATCCGTTGTACGTTGAGCGGGCTAAAACAATAGCAGATTCCATCACTCAGTATTTGGAAAATGCAGAAGGAATAAGCAAAAGTTCTGCAAATACTGTGCGCCACTCCATAGAAGAGTTTCAGTCTGCAGTTCACTCCTTTGGGAATTCTTTTAACTCTGACCGAGCAAGCAGTAATTCGCAGAAGTGGAAATTGGTATTTGCCCTTGCAAATCGTGTAGGGGAAATGCTCAACCAGATAGAATCGAATGAATGGTATCGCCTTCAGGACAGCACTGCCCAATTTCGCTCAGAAATAAATCGGAATCAAGCCAATTTGGTCCACATCCTTACTCTATTTGTCACCTATCTTGGTTTTCTCGCATGGGCTGTTCACCGCAAGAACAAAGCCAACGAAACATTAAGACGAAACGAAGCCGAAAACAAACGCCTCATAGGTATTCTACAAGGAACTTCCGACTTTGTCGCAATGGCCGACAAGAAAAGTGACCTTGTTTTTATGAATTTAAGCGGAAGAAAATTGCTCGGTATTGGTC
>JACQOU010000402.1 GCA_016207775.1 Deltaproteobacteria bacterium | reverse complement strand
GGAAAACGCTCCTTGCGAAGCAAAGAAAGAATGCCGCCCATTTCACCCCAGGATTCATAACCGAATTCCGACATCCAGAGTCCAAAAATACTTTTAGGGGGAATCTGGGGCCTCCCTACAAGCTCCATGAACTGATGCCTCAAATCCATAAAATTTTTCCCAACGAGAAAGAAACCGCGCATCTGGTCACCGTACATGTCGACGCGCCATTTTGAGTGCTTCTTCGAAAAATCCCACCGCTGACGGTAATGATTATCCAGGAAAAAAGCGTAATACAAAGTCTCATCGTTTCGGTTCCCGATAGCGAAAATGACCGGGAACATGACCTTTCCGGGGGAACCACCCAATTCACCGTGATGCTCCATTACATTACCGTAGGGTCCAGGTTCCCAGACGCGAGAACCAGCTGGACGGCTAAGCCAGTCACCATCAGCAGTTCTTACATTTGTCATGTACTGACCAAGACCATAAACATTGGTCATAAAACCCGAATCAAATGACATACCCTTCCAATCATCATTTACTTTTTCTGGACAAAAGGTAGTCAGTGCCGTGTGTTTGGATTTGTCATAAATAGAAAAACAAAGATCGGTTTTACTGACATCAATCCGGTATCCCGTCGTTTCAACCGAATCAGAGCTTCTGTTAAACTGGGCGGGTCCTGAATAGGTATCGGGTTGTTTGGATACCATGGGAGAAACCCAAAGCGGTTTTTTGGTCCCGGGGCTTTTTCCTGCAGCGACCTCAAAATGAAAAACATTGTCATTTAAAGCTTCGATAACAAGGTATGCGGACGGTGAGGAGAATTCAGTGCGTGGTACAGAAGCAATGAGTGAAAATGTTAAGAAAAACCCCAGAACTAACATTTTTTTCATCGTCCCTCCTCGGTGCGTCAAAACCTTATAACGTTCACAGTGGAAACGTTCAAGTTTCAGTTGGCTGATCTGTTTGATTTGGTTAAATTTATGCAATTGGGGTTAGGGTAAATCTTATAAATCTTACAGCAACAGGGTCACAACATATGAAGGCTATTACCATATTCTCTCTATTGCTATCAGTGTCGAGTGTTTTTGGGGGTCCCCTTCGACCGAAGGGAACCGCTGACTTCAAGACCAAGGCATTTGGTGGACCAGGAATTCCCTTTTCGTGGGCGACTTCGGCGAAGCAGGGGGTTGGAACAGCCTACGAGGCCTATGACTCTGCTTTGGGCTTTTCCAAAAGTTCTTCTACGGCGCCCATATCACGAGTTTGGTTTACGATTGCTCGGGGGATATTGACGGAAGTGTATTACCCGCGTGTGGATACCGCTCAAACCCGGGACACACAGATATTGGTCACAGACGGCAAAAGCTTCTTGCACCAAGAACAGTTTGATACTCGGCACGAAATCGAACGGGAGTCTGGCGCACCGCTCTTCAAGATTAAAAACTCCGACCCCTGGAACCGTTACGCCATTTTCAAAGAAATTTGGGCTGATCCCGATAGCCCGGTGGTTATACAGAAAATAAAGATCGAGCGTTACGTTGATGGTCTTCAATTTTATATCCTGCACAAACCCACTGCCGGAAATTCCATCTTCGGTGATTCTGCTGAATCAAGTCCTTTTGTGGCTGGGGAAACAGGAAAAGGGTTTTCCGGTTGGCAGGGTCTTTCCGCTTCGGTTCCCTGGCAGAGAACGTCCGTCGGTTATGTCGGTTATTCAGATGGCTTTACTGACTTGAAAGATTTCTTGATGGATTATCGGTTCGAAACCGCTCCTTCGGGCAATGTTGCATTTACAGGCCAGCTGCATATTCCTCGGACCAGCGGTTCAACGACATTTAACCTTTTTCTTTTTTTCGCGGATAGCAAGGAGGAAATTCTTGCGCAATACAATCAAATCGGTTCCATCGATTTGGAGCAAAGCCAAAAACGATACTTGGAACAATGGAAAACCTATTTGGATGGACTATCATTGCCCCTTACACAACGTGCGACTTTCGAGCGGAAGGAACTCTTGGAAACTTCCATTTTGATCCTCAAATCATCCGAGGATAAGACGTATTCGGGAGCGGTCGTTGCCTCACCGAGCTTTCCTTGGGGAGAAACCGCCATTCAGAATCTATCTGAAAATGCTTATAACAATGTTGGATATCATGTGATTTGGCCCCGGGATCTCTACCACATTGGAAACGGTTTTTTGGCAGTGGGTGATAAAGCCACCGCAACAGCAGTTGGAAAACGTTTTACTGCACTTCAATTCAAAGAAGGTGATGGAACATGGAATTTGGGGCCTCGAAGCCATGTTAAAAAAGGAAGTTTCCCACAGAATTGTTGGACGGATGGCAAAACGACCTATAGTGGCTACCAGGCCGATCAGACAGCCATGCCTATTCTCTTTGCTTACCGATTATGGAAAAGAAATCTGGTTAAGCTCGAAGAGGTTTATCCTATGGTGAAAGACGCTGCTTCTTTCCTGGCTGAAATGGGTCCTTGGACCCAAGCGGAACGCTGGGAAGAAGCTTACGGCATTTCTCCCAATAGCGCTGCCTACGCGATAGCGGCTGTTGAAGTGGCTTCAGAACTGATCACTGCTGCGGGTGAACCATCTTTCGGAGCAGCTTTACTGAATATCGCAGACCAGTGGGCCACCAAGACGGGCGACAACATTGATACTTGGACGTTTACCAAGACAGGAAAAATTGAAGGGACGCTGGGTGACGGTCGATATTACTTGCGGCTGGACGGTGCAAAATGCAAGGAGGATGGATCGGCCGTGTGGGATGCATGGTGGAATCCAAATTTTGATGAACTCACTTGCATTGCCAATTATTCCGGCTCACAACGTTTCCGCTACGAAACAGAAGTTGTGGACGCGGGTTTTCTTGCACTGGCAAGATTAGGAGTACGGTCGGCCAAGCACGCTCTTATTCGTGAATCTTTGCCCGAAACAGATAATTGCCTGAAACGAGAGACACCCAGGGGAGCCGGTTGGTACCGATACCGGTTTGATGCCTATGGAGAGCATGGTCGCGGGCGACTTTGGCCGCTTCTAACGGGAGAACGACTGCACTATGAGCTTGAATGGCTGAAAGAAAATCAGGAACCCGACCTGGCTGGAGCGCTTGAGCAGAAACTGCGGGCCTATGAAAGCATGGCAACCAGCGAAGGAATCTTTGCAGAACAGGTTTGGGATGAAGGTGAGGTAGCCGGAAAACCAACGGGCTCAGCGTCCCCTCTTTGTTGGGCGCACGCTGAGTACATTCAGCTTCTTCGCTCAATTTATGACCGGGGCGTTTTCGAAGAAAACCTTTCTGTTAGAAAACGCTATGGAGCCTATAAGGCTTACGACTCATCACTCATAAAATGAAAGACTACGCTACTGCTGAGGGGACGGCTCGTTTTTGTAAACGAATGATCGAACAAGGGGTTCCCAAGACCGCTTTTCGCCCCCTCGGGCTTTCGGGATGGATAACCTCGGCTCTCGGTTTCGGCTCCTACCGTATTTCACGTGAAGAGCCCGAACACCGCAATGCTCTTGAAAAAGCTCTTCTGGATGGCTGTAACCTGATCGACACCTCTTCCAATTATGCTGGGGGAGAAAGCGAAGCGTGTATTGGTGAAGTACTGTCCTGCCTGTTCAAAAAGGAAAAACTTCGACGAGATGAAGTCGTTGTGGTTTCCAAGGTCGGGTATATTCAGGGTAGCGAGCTTGAACAAGTAAAAGAGTTGGACAAAGCAGCCAAGTCGTACGCAAACATTGTCAAATATTCGGATGATTGCTGGCATTGCATCTCGCCGGGTTTTATTAATGAACAACTCACCCGATCGCTTGAGCGCCTCGGGCTTAGTCGCCTGGATTGCTACCTGTTACACAATCCGGAACATTTTCTCGCTTTCAAGAAAAAGGCTCCCGATGCGTTGGTTGCGAAATTTAGGATGGAATTTTACCGACGCATTCATGAGGCCTTTTCAGCACTTGAGGAGCAAGTTACCCAGGGTCGTATTTCCTGTTACGGAATTTCTTCAAATACGCTTGCAAGCCCCATCGATTCCCCCGAAGCCATTTCACTCACAAAATTATGTGCGATTGCTCGCGACGTGGCGCGCGAACGAACTGGAAACCCGAACGAACATCATTTTGCAGTCATCGAACTTCCCATCAACCTTTTTGAAGGACAGGCAGTCTTAGAACAAAATAACGGTGAGCAGGATAATCAAACAGTTTTGGAATTCGCCCAGGAGAAAAATATAATCGTTTTGAGCAACCGGCCCCTGAACACCGTTCTGCCACCCGGCCAGCTTCTTCGTCTCATCGATTTTGCTCAAACAGCGTCGGAAGAGCCACTAGACGGCCTATTAGCTCAAGTTGCGAAATTGGAGCACGCATTTGTTTCGGAAATAGCCCCTCATATCGACACCGCCGGCCAGGACATCAAGGCATCTCAGTTTTTCAGATGGAGTGCCGAACTGAATCAAAGCGCCCTGCAAAATCTGCGCTTTGAGCAATGGAAACAACTGGAATCTGAAATTATCGTTCCCCAACTTCACTGTCTAATCGACGAGCTCGACCGACAATTGCAAGGCGAACTTGCGGTCAAATGGAAGTCCTGGAAAAATCTCTACCTTACCGAAATCGAAAAGTTTTTTGGCAGCATCAGGAGAGGATGCGAGAGACATTCATCCGAGGAAAATCGTTCCATTGCCAAACTGGTTGATCGGTTTCTACCGCACGAACTAAAACATGAATCCCTTTCAAGAAAGGCGTTGGCCATACTCATCAACACTCGGGGCATTAGTTGTATTCTTAACGGAATGCGCATTCCCGACTATGTGGATGATTCATTGGGCGCGATGTATCTGCCATTATTTAACCTTGATCTAAAGATTTACCGGACGTTTAAGCGGTAATCCTTACCCACCTTGCGTGAGTAAACCCTTTCTCATTATGATATCAATACTATGATAGATAG
>JACQOU010000401.1 GCA_016207775.1 Deltaproteobacteria bacterium | reverse complement strand
TACGATTTGCGAAGCGACCTCTACTCGCCAATTTGAAGCCGAAACACTCGCCCGCCAAGCGGATATCATGATCGTGGTAGGTGGCAAGAATAGCAGCAACACCAACAAGCTGGTCAAAATTTGCAAGCAGCACCTTAAAGACACTTATCACGTCGAAACGCTGGACGAGATACGTAGCGATTGGTTTGTTGGAAAACGCAGGATTGGTGTGACGGGAGGAGCATCGACGCCCCATGAGTTTGTCGATCGGGTCGGCTCTTTTATCAAAACTCTTCTTGAAGCACAGCAATGATTTTCCCTAACGAATGGCTTGAAAAAATGATCCGTATTAGTACGGTCACCCATCAAAGCAATGAAGTGGCCGTGCGCTTTTTGGTACCTCTTTTGAGGGATTCTGGTCTAAAGGTCGAGGAACAGAAAGTAGTGGAACACGGTACCACGTTCAGAAACGTGATTGCGTACAGTCATACACCGGATGCTTCGAACTTGCTCGTTTTACACTGCCATTTGGACACCGTCTCAGCAGGAAACGCCAAGCATTGGACCAAGACTTATAGTGACCCCTTTAGGGCCACCCAGGTGCGGGATCGTATTTACGGCTTGGGCACTGCGGACGTCAAACTTGATTTTCTCTGTAAGATTTGGGCCGCAAGACAAACTCGACCATGGAAACGCCCCATTGCCTTAGTGGGCAGCTACGGAGAGGAGCGTGGGCTTATCGGCACTCATTGGCTGCTGGAGACAAAAAAAATTAAACCGTCGTCCGTACTCGTTGGGGGTCCATCCAATCTAGCGTTGATCTATGCACACAAGGGCCATCTCGTTTGCACAGTTTCTTTGGAGCTGGATCAAGCGCCACATGCCAAGAGAATGACTAAACGATGGCAAGGCCGGGCAGCTCACAGCGCAACACCTCAATTAGGCGTAAACGCTTTGCAAAAAGGTCTTTTTGAAATTTATAAGCGCGGCTATGGGGTTGAATCTCTGGCCGCAGGTCTCGATGTCAATCGTATCCCGGATGAGTGTGAGGCCGCGCTGGTGAGCCACCAAACGAATGCCACCAAGAAACTCTTTCAGGTTACTGGTTTTTTGGACGAGCAGATGAAAGCATTCAAGCTTCGGAAGGACAACCGCTTCACTCCCCCATACTCAACGCTTAGCCTCAACCGCGCCAGGACCGTCGAAAATAAACTTGAGCTGACTTTTGAAGTACGAACCTTACCCGATCTGGATATGCAAACGGTAGAAACGAAGTTTCGAGCGGCCATGGAGCGACTGCAGGTTAAAATAGTGGGCATGGTCGCCAATGGTCCCCTCAGAGCCTCAAGAAAGGGACGGTTGCTGGAAGCAGCCACAGAAGCACTCAAAAGTTGCGGTATTAAGGCTTTGCATGAGACAAAATCCACCTCAACAGGAGCGGCTCTTTACTCGCAGCAAGGAGCGGAAGCATTAGTCTTTGGGCCTGGAGCTTCGGTTGGAAACATCCATCGGCCTAATGAGTTCAACTCGATAAGACAGCTTGACGCCGCAACACGGTTTTATGCTGCTCTTATCAAAGAAAATCATTCATTTTGACCCTGTCTATGCGCAGGAATAAAATTTAGTTAGATAGGTACAATCAAACGTGTTGGGTGAAATCAGGCAATGAAAGGCTCTTTATGAAAATGACCAGGATCAATCGTGGAAGTTATATACAGGGACAGTTTGTGAAGGTAACGGATGTCAATGGGACAGTCACTAGCCGCAACCCTGGAGACTTGGAACAGTCGGAAGTTGCTGTTTCATTCAGTTTTGACCATATCAATGAAGCGGTCTCTGCGGCACGCCATTGCTTTTCGATTTGGAAGAGAATGCCTGCTTCAGATCGTTATGCTGCAATCCTCAGGTATCGCAATGCGCTCAATGCGCGAGCCGAGGAAGTCACCCAACTGATCAGTTTTGAAACTGGCAAACCTTTATGGGAAGCATACGATGAGCTTTCAGAAACTTTGACGATTATCGATTACTGGCTGGATAACAGTAAACATCCGCCTCAGATGCTAAACATCGAAAATGCCTACGACCAGATGAATGGGGTTGTTCGTTTCCTGCCGCACGGAGTGCTGACGGTTATATGCCCATCGATTCTTCCCGTTTTTGCACCGCACTTTCACATGATTGCAGCACTGGCCTATGGAAATACGATTGTACTCAAATCCCCTCAATACGCACCAGCGACTTGTCAATGTATCGCTGAAATCGTTCACCAGGCAGGACTCCCTGCTGGCGCCATTAATATTATTCACGGTGACGCAGAAGTTGGAAGAAGGCTAGTTTCCCATCACGGTATTGATGGCATATTGTTTAGCGGTTCCTACGAAATCGGCTTAAAAATCAAGAAGCAAATTCTATCAGATTATTGGAAGATGGCAGTGCTCGTTATGGGCGGAAAAAACGGGCAGATCATTTGGGATGATTGCTATTATAAAAAGGCCTTGCACGAATCTCTTTATTCCGCGTTTGTGACAACGGGCCAGCGGTCCACATCCACCAGCAGTCTGCTGGTGCATGATAAAATTTTTGATCGGTTTTTGGAAGATTTTCACAGCCTGTCAAAAAAATGCCGGATTGGTTATGGGTTAGTGAGCGATGAATCTAAAGCTCCTTTTATGGGGCCAATGCTAAACGAAGAAGTGCTCGAGCACTACCTGCGGTATCAAGGAATTGCAACTCGAGAAGGCTGTGAAGAAATCATGCGCGGAAAACCTCTTGAGAAAGAAAAACGAGGCTATTACGTTTCGCCCTCTATCCATGTCGTCAATCGGATTGACCCGAAAAGTGTTTATCAGAAGGAAGAAATTCTGGGTCCAAATGTTGCATTCTACAGAATTAAGGATCTGGAGGAGGCCATTGAAATAATCAATCAGACCCAACATGGACTGGTGTGCTCGTTGTACTCTGCCAAACAGGAAAACTATTTAAAGCTCGTGGAAGAAGTGAAAGTGGGAGCACTTCATTGGAATCGTCCTACCGTTGAAATGCCGGTTCAACTTCCGATGGGAGGCATTAAGAAAAGCGGAAACCATCGGCCCGTAGGCAGCTTCGCAACCTACCAGTGCACCTATCCGTTGGGCTCTCTGGAAGATAAGGGGCAAACTGAATCCTCCCGACTTCCTAAGCAATTGCCACGGCTGGAATAGTGCAAAAGATTTTATTGATCAGGCCCGATCGGGCGGGCGATGCAATCAAGAGCCTTCCCGCACTCAGAGCCCTACGCCAAATTTGCGCTGATGATTTGCATATACTTGCCTCGCACCATAACGCCTCATGTTTTGAGTTTGAGCCCAACTTCACCCTCCACATTCTCCCCCCAAGTTGGGAAGCAGGGTTAACTGTCATCAGGAATGGTTTTGATAAAGCAATTCTTCTGCCCTGTGAGCCCACTTTCACTGCATTGCAATTGCTGCTGTCGATTAACTCTAGAGAAATGTTTGCGGTTGTGGATAAGAATCGTCCCTTTAATCAGAAAATCACACCGCTTTTTTTAAGTGATGGCACAGCCGCCAAGCAAAATGAATGCCTGAATGCCGCTCTCTTAATCTCACAAGCGCTCAAGCAGAATATTGGGAACGACATCTGCCGCTTCTCGCAGGCTCCTATTATGTCGAAGTTGGATACCGAAGAAGCAGAAAAACAAATGGGGACTAAGCAGGGGCTTTGGCTGGGGGTTTGCCCGTTGGCAGGCGATGCAAAGCGCACTCACCCGCTAAAAAGTTGGAAGAAGTTGGTTGGAAGAATTTGCCAGTACAAAGTTTGGTCAAAAATATTCCTGCTCGGCCCACTTTCCGACCGATCCGTGTTGTTACAGTTTATTGCCGACTTACCCAATGCAGATAAAGTCGAAATCTGCTGCCCATCCTCCTTCAGGACACTGGGCGCGTATCTCAAGCGCCTGGACGGACTGACCGCCGTTGATTCAGGTCCCCTGCACCTCGCTCGCGCCCTTGAGGTACCGAGTCTTGGGATCTTAAGCGGAGCGGATACTTCTCGTTGGTATCCGGACCAATCCATCCGAGACTTATTGCTTCCCAGAGGCCTCTTCAAACGTTACCCCACAACCTTTGAAATGTTGCTTGCGTATCGGAAATGGCAAGACAGACTCAGAATTTTGGGATAGTTATCTTGGATGTCACGAATCATGGGGCTGGATATAGGATTGAAACGGACGGGCGTTGCAATTTCCGATGAGAATCAGTCCATCTCTTTGCCCCGGTCAGTGATCGAAGCAACTGACAAGCAAACGTGGCTGAGTAAAGTAAGAACTTTCGTAGAAAATGAAGACATCGAAAAAATTGTCGTGGGTATTCCGCTCAACCAGCACGGCGAGGAAGGAACGGATGCACAAAAGATCCGTCAGTTTATTGCGCTGCTGCAAGAGCGACTGAATGTGCCTGTGATAGAATGGGATGAACGTTTTACGACAGCGCAAGCAGAGCGCTCCATGATTGCTGCGGATTTGTCGCGGGCCAAGCGAAAGAAAATTGTCGATAAGGTCGCCGCCACAATTTTGCTGCAAAGTTATTTGGACAGCCTGCGCTTTTCGGAACACTCACCGTGCGACGAAAGCTAGCCAACGGAAATATCGCTTTCAACGGTCTATTGATCCTCGCACTCAGTTCCATCCTGGCTTTACTCGTTGTGACCTTTTATGATCGCTCCGGGATAGCCACAAAAGATATCATCATTCCAAGAAAGGCCACTCTTTCTCAGGTAGCCAATCTCCTTCATGACAACAGAATAATTGAGCACCCCATGTTGTTTAAGCTTCTGCTTCGGGGCACAGGAGGAAACAGCCGAGTCAGGGCGGGCGAGTTCCGTTTTCGCGAACGAATGAGCCCCTGGAATGCATTACGTGTGCTTTTTTTCGGCGAACAGATTCTCCATTCGATCACCATCCCCGAGGGCTTTACGATCAAGCAAATTGCGGGGTTACTTGCATCACAAAAGCTCGTCGACGAACAAAAGTTTCTTCAGCTGACACTCACCCGGGAGGCAGCCGCCAAACATGGTCTGCAGACCCCTCATTTGGAAGGTTTCTTGTTTCCTGACACCTATCAATTCTCAATGATAGATGGCGAAGAAAAAATTATTGCAACCATGCTGCAGAACTTCAAGCAACGTTACGAGCATGAGTACAAGCGCCCGCTCTCTGAGCTCGGATGGACAGTTGAAAAGCTGGTCACTCTTGCGTCCATTGTAGAAAAGGAAACTGCCGTGGCGGAAGAAAGACCCCTGATCGCCTCGGTCTTCCTCAACAGGCTGGCCAAGAAAATGCGACTGCAAAGCGACCCGACCACCATCTACGGCTTGGGCAAGTTCAGTGGCAATTTAAGAAAGGACGATCTACTCAGGCCTACACCGTATAATACTTACACGATTTCGGGCCTTCCACTCGGTCCCATTTCCAATCCCGGCCAGGCTTCGTTGCGAGCTGTTCTTTTCCCAGCTCAATCAAACTATCTTTATTTTGTCTCCAATAACCATGGAAAACACATTTTCTCTCGGTCATATACCGATCATTCACGGCATGTAAATTCGTACCAAAAAATAAAACGGCCGACGAGAGGTCGAGATGCGCGCAAATAAACACAAATCATCCTTTGATAATCGTGCACCTGTGCTGATGACGGAGGGCGTTCTCCCTTCTCACACCAATGCATTGGGAACTATTTTTGGCGGCGTGGTGATGAGCTGGATCGATATCGCGGGAGCGATTGCGGCCAAACGATTCGCCCGTTCCGCTGTCGTCACAGTGGCCATCGATTACATGCATTTTATTGCTCCCATTCGCCTAGGAGACACTGTCCTGCTTCACGCAGCGGTCACCTGGGCAGGTAAGACTTCTATGGAAACTGAAGTCACCGTGGAGGCGGAAAATTCTATCACTGGCGAGCGTCGGCGCTCCACCCTGGCGTATCTTACGTATGTTGCCGTCGATAACAAAGGGAAGCCCAGGAAAGTGCCGCCTTTAGTTCCCCGGGACAAACAGGAAAAAGCCAAATTCGAGGCAGCAGAAAAAAGAAGGGCCCAACGCCTTAAGTGGCGCAGCGCCTAAAGTGTAATTTTCTGAATATACCTCGTTATCTCGCTCAACGAAGCCCCTGAAGTGAAGAACTCACGAACACCTAGCTTCTTGAGTTTTCTGATATCCTCTTCGGGTATGACTCCTCCTCCGACCACCGGAATATCGGAAGCCTTCTTCTCTGCCAGGACTTTTAGAAGATCAGGAAACAATTTGTTGTGTGCACCGGATAAAATGCTCACGCAGATAACATCCACATCTTCTTGGATGGCTGAATGAGCGATCATTTCCGGCGTTTGATGTAATCCGGTATAGATCACTTCCATTCCAGCATCTCGAAATGCCTGGGCAAGTACTTTTGCGCCCCGGTCATGACCATCCAGCCCTGGTTTTGCCAAGAGCACCCGAATTCTTTTTTTTATTGAAGTTTGTTCCATTTTTTTGGAAAAATGCAGACCACTTTCTTTTTGTTTTCTAAAAAGCCGCGGACTAAGTTTTCCGTTGCTTGAATGTTCTCAGCAGTTGCCGCCGAAGCAGCCAGCTTCAGGAAGAAACTCGCAAATTCAAAATTTTCATTAATAATTTTTCGTATGAAGCTTCTCCATGGAAGGCCCGGATATTTGTGAAGACGCGAATCATGGCTTGCCACCCACCATTCCCTGAACCATTTCATCTCGGTCTTAGCCTCATTTAACAACGCCTGATGAAGCGCCTGCGGAACCCAATCACCTACCAATTGAAGAATATTGTGCAACGTCAGCTGGTCCCAATCTCTTAAATATGAAAAGACGTACTGCAACTCTTCATCTTCCAGATCGACATCCAAGTGATTGAGAAACAACATGGCTGAAATATTCGATGCCCGCAGTTTACATAATGAGTCCTTGATCTTTTCCCAATTCTCCACTGAGGCGACAACGGATACAAACACCGGGCTGTCTTCTTCATACAAAGACAGATCGCTATCTTCCTTGTCCAAATGAAGTCTTATGTCATTAGGCTCAGTAGACATACACGCCACGGCCCGTCTTTTTCCCAAACCAGCCTGCCTCTACATATTTTCGCAGCAACGGAGCTGGCCGGTATTTTGAATCGCCGAGATCTCGGTGCAAAATCTCCATCACGGAGAGGCAGACATCCAACCCCACATAATCGGCAAGTTCAAACGGCCCCATCGGGTGATTCAGTCCAAGCCGAATTGCCTGATCGATATCTTTTGGCGAAGCCAAGCCTTCTTGAAGCGCAAAAAACGCCTCGTTAATAAACGGTAATAAAACCCGGTTCACTACAAAGCCGGGCGCATCCTTGGCTTCTATGAAAACCTTACCCATGCTCTCAGCCACTTCCCGAACTATTTTGAATGTTTCATTACTCGTGGCAAGCCCTCGAATGCCCTCAACTAAACTCATGAGCGGAACGGGGTTCATAAAATGCATGCCGGCCACTTTTTCCGCTCGAGAAGTTTGGCGGGCAATTTCAGTGATGGAAATCGACGAGGTATTGGTGCAGAGGATGGCCCCTTTCGGTACGATGCGGTCAAGGTCCCCAAAAAGCTTAAGCTTGAGCTCTCGATTCTCACTGGCAGCTTCGATAACAAAATCACAATTCCCCAGTTCCTCAATTTGGGACACGGGCCGTACTCGTTTAATAACTTCCGCAACCGTTCCCTTCAGTTTTCCTTTCTCTGATAACTTGGTAAGGCTTTTCTCCATTCCGGTCATCGCCTTCTCAAGTTGGCTACCTGAGACATCAAACATGGTCACCTGATAACCCGATTGGGCAGCAACTTGTGCGATTCCCCCACCCATTTGCCCGCATCCGATAACACCTATGCGGTTGATTGTGGCCATAGTTACCTCTTTTGCATTAAATCTTGTGTAAAGTTAACAAAGGGCACACACCGCAGTCAAACCTCAGGACCGTCGGGACCAAAATGAAAGGAACCAACCGCAAATTCCACGGCGGGAGGGTGCGGGCACCGGAGGAACAGCGAGATGGATTTGATTCTGCAGCATAAAACTTTCGGCTCGCATGGCCAAAGTGCTTCCAGCGGAAAGACCCAGTTCTTTCTTCAAATAATCGATCGCTTCAAGCTGCTGTCCGGTCGCTCCACAAAATTCAATACAGTAACCCTGATCTCTATTTGACCACCGGACTCGCAACCCGTTTTTGATAAGTAACCCGTCTTTCCTATCGACACGCCTAAGTTGCTCGGCAGGAAAGCCAGCTGCCCGAAGCAAGTTGATCAATTCAGTAGCTTCATTTCCGCCAATCGCACCCCTATCGAAACTGGCTACCGCCATGTTCTCTGAGCTCCCCTTTACCAAGATACGGCGTCCAGACTTTACGAGGATATTCTCCACTTCCGCACTACCATTAGAATCTCTTTCCCTCACCTTAATCTCTACCTGGATATGCTGGCCGGACTGCGTAGTCTCTGCCGATATCGTATTGTGTGAAAGATCGTTTTGCAGGTCTGTCAATTCCCTTGTGACCATTCCATTGCTTGTCCACTGGCTAATAGCCAGACGCGTGACGGTCCAGGCGATTCCGTACGCTTTCTCAAGCTTGAGGTCCACTAAAGTTCGCGCATCTACCAGAATAGTGATTGGTTCGTTAGATCGGACACTGATCGGGCCCTTTGCGTAAAGTTCACCACAAAAAATAAGGAGTAAAATTGCCCAATTGAATGGAATCACATCCCCCCACAAACAATACCCAAGCAATTAACACAAAATGGCCCGTAGTGTCAAAAGGTATGGCTCCCGGGTTCGGCACGTTAGGTGCGCCCGGTCATCTCAAAAGCGAACAATCGTCGTAAGTTAGCTGCGTCTTCTTTCGGCCCTGGCTTGTTTTCTGTTCTTAATTTGGTGGCAAGAGAGCCTTGTGTAACCTAGTGCTCAGTTACACGGAGTTTTGTTAAGTACTGTCTTACCGGTACTCTTGTCGTAGGTCAGCTGATAAGGCGTGTCGGCATTTAATGACCAAGAAGTGACATTCCCGCTGTGCTTCTTTGTGAAGACTCCAGATACCTCGAGATCCTTGCCTTCTACCCACATATTCTCGATAGGCCCGCCAATAACTGGATAACCGCCGCCGCCGGGAACACGCAGGGTGACCTTAAAATCACCACACTGATATTCGTATTGAGTTGCGAAGGACAGCGTCCCTACAAACGCTAAGACCATTAATAGCGCTTTTGCCATTTTTCCCCCCTTAGGTAACATTGCAGTTCTTTATACTCCTCCTAACAGTGGGACGAGGCTAAGCGTGACTAACGCGGAAAGTCAATATTTTAGTAGGATTTTGCCATACCTACCGATGCAAAGAACCGGTGCTGCTGCCACCACGGTTGGTGTTGGCAAACGAATTCATGATGGAGCGAGGAACTCCTGTGCCGGTAGCTGCCGCTTGCTGCTGACCATTACCATTACCCTGACCTTGTTGGACTGCGCTGCCTGTTTGGGCGATGTAGTCTTCGAGGCCCTGGACTTTTTTCGCTACTAAATTACACTTGGTGATCTGACCATCTTCACCGTTAAAAACTGTGGACAGGTCGTTTTGCACATCATTGTACAGCTCAAACCCTTTATCTGAAGTTGCGAGCAATGTTTCCAGACTTCTCACAGAACTTAATTCGTTCTTAATATCCTCCAACCGTCCAAAGGCCTGCCTGATTTTCCCAGCCTTGTTGACGCATTTTCCTTTAAGTTCTGCCTTTCTGGCATACATACCCTTGTCATACTCGCCTGTTTCAGGATTGGTGCCGCCATTCAGAAAGCCACCCATGGCCCATTCTTGCCCACTTTTTGCGTAGGTTACTTGATGGGCCTCTGCAAAGAGTTTGCTGTTGAACTTATTAACCATTTTTTTACAAGCACTATGGATTGCATGACTTGCACCCAAAGCATTCATCATGGATTCTGCTTTCCCGTTGTCCCAATACGTAGCAACTTTTTGCGCTATTTGGGCCCACCGTTTGTCACCCTTCTTAAGCTCCTTCGCTTCCTGATAGGCCTTGGCTAGCACGACCACATAATTCTCGGCCCCTTTTGGCAACTTCTGCTCCAGCTCATTAATCAGGCGATT
>JACQOU010000423.1 GCA_016207775.1 Deltaproteobacteria bacterium | reverse complement strand
TCTCTAAGCCTGCGAACGACATGCGGGTCATCCAAAAAGGGATGAAAATCTTTCAAAAGAAAAAGAGCTGCTACGCTTTCGTTTTGAATGAAGCGCAAAATTTCTGCTGGATCGACCAATTCTTTCTTCGTAGAAGCCAGGCAGGGTTCACCCTGTAATTCCCCATAGTGACTGAGTCCCCCCGTAGCCGTCCAACAGAACAGCTGTTTTCCCTGCCGTTTAGCCATCTGAAAAAGAAGCGTTTCCAGCCTCGTTTCTTCGTGGGTCAGGAGATAAAGCACTGCGTAGCGGGATCGGACCAAAATATCTATCTCCTGGAGGATCTTCTGTGTCGTTGTGAGCACAATTGGATGAGTGGGTGGTTTGTCAGTCATCGTTAATCTTTCTTCCTATAGTCCCCGCGCGAAAGCCATTTTTCGAGCAGGCAATACAGCACAATGAAAAGATAACGGGAGCCCATCTCCTTGATGCGTAACTTGGAGACCCCAGTTTTTCGGTTGGACCAGGAGATAGGAATAACGGCGTACGTGTAGCCTCGGACGATAGCTTTCAGGGGAAGCTCGACGGTGAGATTAAAATGGTGGCTTAAGAATGGACGCACTCCTTCGATGACATGTGATCGGTAAAGTTTGAATGCGTTTGTAATGTCATTACTGTGAAGGCCAAATAAAAAACGAATAAAGAGGTTTGCCAATCTGTTCAAAATCAATTTATGCCATGGGTAGTTACTTACATGAGAGCCTCTGATAAACCGGGAGCCGAATACGCAATCGACATTTCGATCCATTAACGTCTGGTAGCAGTGGACAAGGTCTTTCGGACTGTCTGAGGCATCGGCCATATAGATGGCGATTACCTGGCCCTGGTGCGCATCCAATCCTGTACGTACAGCCAGGCCAAATCCGGCAGGACCCAGATTATGGAATAGTTTTAATGTCGGTATGAATTCCTTTAAAGCAAGGAGATTCTTTACCGTATCATCGGTTGAATTGTCGTTGATTGCGACGATTTCATGGGAAATTTGCACATCTTTTAAGGCGCTATAAAGGCATCGAATAGTCTCTTCAACGCAGCCGGCTTCATTGTGACAGGGAATAATTACAGAGAGTTTCATGTGAGATTAGGGGGCGAAGATACTCTTCAGGGCGGCCTCGTTTTCTTTTATCCACCGATAGTTTTCGTCTACAATGGTTTCCAAAGTTCGCTTCGGTGCCCATCCAAACCGTGATGTTACGTGTGAATTGTCCGAGATATAGAGAGGTACATCGAATAATGCGGTCTGTGGCTCTGAACCGATGGATACTTTGGTGCCGACAATTTTTTGAGCTAGCGCAGTCAGTTCGAACAGGGAAGCTGAGTTATTCTTTCCACCCCCAACGTTGAAAGTTTTTCCCTGGCAACTGTTGAGGTCAGCCAATTGAAGCAACAAAAGGTCGTAGAGATCTTCCACGTGCAAAAAGTCACGTACCTGTTTTCCGCTGCCTCCGAATCCCGTATATTGGAGAGGCTTTTTGAAATAATGGCTGGCTACCCAAAATGATAATATTCCCTGATCCGCCTTGCCAAATTGTCCCGCACCCCCGATCACGCTGCAGCGGTTGATGACGGACTTAAGGCCGTAAGCCTCGGCATATTCCTGGATGATAACCTCTGCTGCGAGTTTGCTGGCGCCATAAAATGACCGTGGAAGATGCGTAGGAAACGATTCGTTCAGCCCTTGGGGACTCGCCCCTGGAGTATCTTGGAACGGAGCAAGCTCAAAGCGAGTGGCCTGCTCGATGAGATTGAGTTTTCGAAGAGGACCGATCGAGTAAACGCGGGAAGTGGAGAGAAAAACAAAAGCGCCAGTACGTTTCACTGCAAATTTGAGGCAATTGAGCGCGCCGACCAGGTTAGTTTCTAAAACATAATCTGAATGGCCATCGATGCCTGCCATCACGGAAGGTTCGGCTGACGCTTCGATCAAATAATCAAAATTCCCATCCAGACCATCCAGATCCGAAAGACTTCTTATGTCGCCATGGACAAAAGTGACTCCCTCATTCTTGAGTATGGGTATGTTAAGTTCTGAGCCACGGCGCTTAAGATTATCCAAAACAAAAATTTGGGCTTGTCGGTTATCACGCCTAAACAAGCGAGCGATTTGCGCTCCAACGAAGCCGGCCCCACCGGTAATTAGGATTCTCATGGTTGGTAATGAAGTCTAATGGCCTGGTTAGAAAAACTCTGGTATTTTAATTATCGGTAATTAATCAAATTTCTTGACCACAAACATGAAAAACCTGAGAAAAGCTCTCTTTGAATGGTGCGCAGTGGCTGCGGTTTCGTTCATTTTAGTGGAAATTATTCTGCGCGTTGCTTTTCCCTTTCAAGAAGGCCGAAGGACGCGTTATAGCCAAAACCTGCCAGGGTTAAAACAGGAGATCGAATACCACGTTTATCCATTTGGCTTTCGCTCACAATCGCTCAACAGTCGATTGAAAGGCAAACGCACCATTCGCATTTTGTGCCTCGGTGCTTCCACAACGGATCAGCCTACACAGAGCAACGAAGACATGTGGTCTTCCCAGTTGGAGAAGAGGCTGAAAGATGCCTTTGCATCACAAAAAATTAACGTGGAAGTCGCTGCATTTGGTTATGGAAAAGGCGGTCAAACACTTTGGCAGAGAGTTTTGTGGGCTCAGCACGAGCTCCTATCGTTTTCACCTGATGTCGTCATTCTTCTTGAAGGGATTAATGATCTGGCCTGGAACGGAGGGCCTCACTATGCGTATTCAAGAGCTCAAAAACTTCGAGAGGTAGCTGCCATGGGCCCCGTTTCGGTTGAAGAGTCATGGAAAACACACTGTGGCCGGCTTTCTCAAGTTTGTGCTTACGGGCGATACCTTCTTGGGCAATGGAAGTTAAAAAGAAGCTTAAAAAACAGATCTACAGTCGAGTGGCACAGTGATCATCTCCCAGAGTTACGAAAACAGTATGCTGCTTTACCTTATGTGCAGACCCTTCGTCGTCATCCCGACCCTATCGATGAATTTTCTGATGGGATGGATCACCTTCTGGGGTTTTTAAGACGAAATCATATTGAGACCGTTGTGATGGGACAGCCAACCTTGTGGAAGCCCCAGTTGACCAACGACGAAAAAGATGTGCTGTGGTTTTACGTGAACACTCCCCAAGGAGGCGTGAGGCCCTCACCTGAGTGGCTCGCACGGGAAATGAGTCGCTATAATCTTCAGCAGGCGCAGCTGGCACAGCGTTGGGAGGCCACGTACATCCCCTTGGACAGCTTGATTCCGGAGACGCTTGATTACTTTTTCGATGACTGTCATTTCACCGATAAGGGCAGTTACCAAGTGGCAGACGCCATATTCCCTTACGTTTTTCCACTCGTTAAAAAAGCAGCGGATCGGATGGATTGAAGTGAACTGACTGCAAGCGTCTACTCGACCACTTCTCCGCTTTCTTTAATGTTATGCAGATAAAGAATGGAATCGAGCTCATATTCGAGAGCCGTTCCAAGTCGATCCCAAGCTCTTTCAGATTTCGCAAGGCCATCTGTTCCGAGAGAAGTCTCATCAAACCACATTCGGTCAAAATCCACTTCGTCGCTATTGGCAAGTTTCTGAGTATGGTACCAATCGGACTGCCTGACGCGGAATACGAACACCCAATGTTTACGGCCATCCGAAGGAGCATCGACGGTGGTTCCTGGTTGAGTGAAGTTATCCGACTGACTCATTTCATAGCTGCTGGCTACAAAGGGACTGTAGGCCTGATTTCGGGAAAGCCCTCTGCCATCATCAAAGGCTGAGTGATACCAGTTGGTATGTCTATTAACGGCATCACGAAGACGGGTGTATGCAAATTCAACATCGCCCTCCTCGTCCTCATTGCCAAGGTGCATCAGGTCATTAAAGCCCATATCCGGCTTGGTCCAAGCTCCTTTGATTTTCTTCCATGCGGAAAGCATGTCATCCACCTCGTCTCCGCCAGCTTTAAAGGAGTAGGGACGAAGGTGTGGTTCGTCGTGTGGCAGGATAGTGACCGTGTTGCTTTCCTTAGCAAAATAGCTGTCATACTTCTTATCTCTGAGAAGCCAAGCGCCTAGCCCAGCCCTGGCGGCGATCCATCGGTTCGTAAAGGGTTCAGAAAAATATTGTGAGCATTCCTCATCAGAAGCGTCCTCATCCTTGGCTTCGGTGAGACTCTTGCAATGATTAGCAATAGAATTCGCATGCCAAATCATGCCGTTTGATTCTGGACTATAATGTTTGAAATTCGAATCACCACGAAAATCATAATAGCTCGTGAGTTCTTCCTTGCTGCAGTTTTCTTTTTTGAATTTTGCAAGACCTTTTTCGAAAACATCCAATGAATCAAATTTTTTATCCTTCGCAATAAAATTCGTCATTATATACTTGGTTTCACAAACCGTTTGTCCGTCGACTGGAGCGTCGACTTGCAAATCTCCAATCTTAACCGGCTTATTTGTTTTCTTTTTGGCAACCCACAGCGCACTTGAGAATCGCAGATACGGTTTGTAGGAATGTGCCGAAAACTGAGACCACACATTTTTTGAGGGATCAATAGCCGCCTGCTTTTTGGTCGGCAAATAGAATAAGTTGTCGATCCATTTCAGTTTGGCTTCCACCATCGTTGCCCGATCACGGAACTCACCACATAACATCACAAGAAACGCATGAGCATGAGCCGTTGTGCCATTTGGAGCGCTTTCGGGTGGCTCTATCAGATTTGAATTGTCGCCACCACTTGTCTTTTTCCACAACCCATACGCTTTCAGAGGGCCGCTATAAAAGTAAAAGCTGGTTGGCGCCACTTTCGACAGTTTTTTTGCCGCTTTGGCAACCAAAGCATTTTCGTAATTAACGTGGGGCACTTGATCGAGCTTTCCCTTACAGTAGCGAGACCAAAGTTTCTTATTTTCACCCTCGGACAGATAGCCGCGAGGCCCGCTATAGGTTTGAGCGGCTGTTGCTGTGAAAGCCATTATGAAAGCCACAAAGAAAATGAAGTGTTTCATTTACTCCTCCAAATCTTTCTCTGAAACAGCGTTGGTCCACATATATTTGTGGAGCTGTTCATATTTTTGAGTGAGAGAAGGCACAGCACTGAGATAGAAATTCTCGTAGTTACCCTTCATGGCCGCATAGGTGAAATGGCCAGCACCTGAGAAGACCCTCTTTACGCCCTTTTTCCCAACTCCGTCCAAAATGAGAAACTTGCTATGCATCATTTGTTTGGCATCTTCATTAGTACGTACGAAACGGATATCGAGCCCGCTTTTCTTGGGCGCTAGGTTATCTTTGTAGAATTTGGTGGCTCCCGGAACTTCGGTATTTCCAAGGATAACATCATCATCCATCATCAGTTGGACTTGAACGCCACGTTCTTTTACGGCTTGTTTTAATAAATCAATTCCCTCACCTGTTTTGACAGAAAGCTCAATCACTTGTTTATTAACAGCCTCATAACGCTGCGGCGATTGATGTAAC
>JACQOU010000395.1 GCA_016207775.1 Deltaproteobacteria bacterium | reverse complement strand
TTGCTATACTGTGAGGGCGGTTAGCTCAGTTGGATAGAGCACGTGGCTTCGAACCACGGGGTCAGGGGTTCGAATCCCTTACCGCCCGTATAAATTTTTTTAAAAGCTGCTATGAAATCATTGCAGGAAAAATACGCCCCCCAAAATGCCTGCTTTGGATGTGGGCCAGCAAATCCCGCAGGATTGCACATTAGAAGCTTTGTTCGGGGGGAAGAAGTCGTTGCAAGTTGGAAAGGTGAACCCCGATATGAGGCTTTTCCGGGAGTCCTCAATGGAGGGATTATCGGGGCTCTGCTCGATTGTCACTGCAATTGGGCAGCGGCTTGGCACCTAATGAAGCAATCCAATTCAGATCGCGCTCCTTGCACAGTGACCGCAGAGTACTCCATTAGACTTTTACGTCCTACTCCGAGCGAAAAAGTTTTGGATTTGGCAGCTAAAGTTACCGAATCGACACCGGACCGGGCCACGGTCGAAGGTACCCTGTCAGCACAGGGAAAAGTTTGTGCCACTTGCCGCGGAATATTCGTGGCTGTAAAGCCCGGTCATCCTGCCTACCACCGCTGGTAATGATCAAGAAACAATGAAAGAAATCGTAAAACAAAAACAAAATTAGAAAGTCAAATTACGTTCAGTACTTCCGGCCTCTTTTTCGCTAAAAATAGGACCAGAATATTTCGGTGCTGTTTGGGGCGTATCTTGGAAGTGTGTTCAAGGAGGAAGGAGCTTTTTATGAATAAGTTTCTTTGTGTGGGTGCCCTATTCTTACATATTCTGACCGTCTATCTTTACGCGGAAGATCAAGCCATGAGAATTGATCTTGGCGAGGTTGCTTATATGCAGGCGATGCTCACCGAAGTGGATTCCTTGGGACATGAAACGGGAAATTCAATCAAGACCCTTACTCTATTCAGAAATGCCCGATCGGAGAAACCCGTATCGCTTGAGTTTACCGAGGCGTTCTTACCCCCGCCGTGCAAAGGTGAAATCTGCCCGATGATCGCTTCGGTAATGCGAATTCGCAACTTTCGAATTATCAATATCTCTGCTGATCAGTGCGGAAGCGTTCGTTATGTTGCAGCTGAAAAGCTTCCTAATATGAAAGCTTCAGCTCCTGTCATGAACAGGCCAGCCAAGCTCTTTCTGACCGACCATAGCGATCGGACATGCAAAGACTGGAGAAAATACCATACGTGGGAAGTAAGGCTTGTTGATTACTTACCTAAAGGCCCGGTAAAGGTTCGAAACTTTTTCGGGGAACCTGAGTATGTTTTTAATGTTGAAGCGTGCTTAGAGGAAGTTTATCAAACGGCTTGTTCGACGCTCTACTTGCCTGCAACTTGCACGGCCGTTTCATTGGATGGCGGGAAGACAATGATTGCGAAATATTCTGCTTTTGGCAGTAACTCCTGCGTTGGGGTGATTGCAGTCAAGGCAGAAGGTTGTCGACGCGGCTTCGATCCAGATCGTTTTCTTGAAAACGATATCGTCTGCGCCGTAACCAACCCGCCGCCCCCCGTGTTTTTAGAACAGAAGTAGTCTTTGGCCCAGTTCTTTTTCTTGCTCGTATGTAATCTTGGAATGCAAGGGCGTCGTGTTAATAAATCCTTTTGACAGTACCCTACGCTACATTAAAGTAGGTGGAAGCAGGGGGAATTCTAAGACGTAAATTAACTGTTCCTTAATACCTTGTCTATCAAGGCTTGTGGAGGTGTCCGTGAAGCTATTGATTCTGGGATGGATAGCCCTATCCTCGGTCTGTTCTTACTCTGTCGCCCGAATGGCAGCTGGGATGCAAGCTATAGAAGGAGTGGTGGTTAAGAATGTTGATGGGGATACCGTATACGTTTGCCCCGTTGATGACTTTTCGTGTCGACAAGATCCCAGTTCCTCCGAGGCTAAGCTAAAGATCCGGATGATCGGAATGGATGCTCCCGAGACGCACGTTCCCACGACTTCTGGCATGGTTGGTCAGGGGCCATGGGGAGAAAAGGCAGCCAGTTGGTTGGCAAAAACCATTCCCGTTGGAAGGAACGTTAAAGTATTGGAATTTGGACAAGACAAATACAAACGGGTCTTGGGACGTATTGTTGTCGACGGGCTTGACATTAATTTGGATATGGTGCGCCAAGGTTTTGCTATCCCCTACATCATTTGCTCAGCAGAAGAGTGTGAGTCTGCTTTTTTTGAGGAGCAGAATGTACGTGAATATGTTCAAGCTTGTGAATTAGCCCAACAAGAGGGTAGAGGCATTTTTGATTTTCAATACCCGCTCAAGGAAATGCCTTTTGAATTTCGCCTTCGGGTGCAGCATAGGAAAGCCGATAAATGGGTCGGCAACCTGGATACCAAGACATTTTATGAGCCCAGTGACTATAGGCGAGTCGATGTCTGCAAAAGGATTTTTTTCATGAGCGCAAAAGATGCCTTGAGGGCGGGATTCAGTCATGCTTTACCTAACAGGCTTCCACTGCTGGCAGTCTTTTAGTTCTACAGTTTTACCTGTTTATTCCGAATGATTAATAGCATCGACAAATGCACACATGCACAACTTGCTGCAACATTTTCCCTCGGTTCTTAATCTCGAGAAAGCTCCGCATTATGATCTGACAAGCCTGAATTTGAAAGAAATGATATTGATTGGCGCGGCGCTCAGGGAAGTGGCTGGAACCGCCAAACGGAAAGAAGAAATTGGGGAGACTCTTTCAAAGCACCTTTATCAGACTTTAACCATTGGTAAATCAAAGGACCCAGCGTGCGCTTTCGTACAGTTCTTTCATACTGAATGTTATTCCCTCCTTTCACCTGATTGCAGAGCAGCCGCTGAAAAGCTCATTCCAAAGAAGAAAATTAAGAAAAACAGTTTATGCATGTGCCTGCACGCTAATGAAGGGATGAACGGAAAGTGGAATGATTTGCTCTGGAGGAAGTGCCATACGCTTCCTTTGGATAGCCATCTTTTTACCGTTCGCTTTCAAGTGTTGTCTCAACTTGTATCGCTTCTTCAATTAGAAAGGAAAAGAATCTCTGGGCAATGGGCTGGCAACTTCAAAGTGCTGCACATTACAAATCTAGCTGAAATTCCTTACTACCAGAAACATTCCAAGTTTATTGCATCGCTTGGAATTCGGTCAGCAGTGGCGTTTGGTGGATTGCTTCCCTCTGGGAAGATGTTTGCTTTTGTGTTGTACCTCAGAACTGAAATACCGGCTCGGGTGTCGAAGCTGTTCGAGGTGCTTGCTCTGAATGTCAGAATGGCTTTGCTTCCTTTTGATAAGCCAGTTCGATTTGGGAAAAATCGACACAAGGGCACTGCCCTGGATCCCGAATTGATGTCGTTACTGCAACTGCTCCAAGCGCACGAGCAAGCCGTATTCACCCAATGTGCATACATGGAAAGTGCTTTGGAGAACCTCGAGTACAAAGCAACCGATCTGCAGCAATCACAAGATCGATTATTTGGCCAAACACTTTTCCTGCAATCCGTTTTGGAACGTCTCTCGGAAGCAATTTTCATAGCAGATAATACGGGTAGGATGTTGATGATCAATCAGAAGACTGAGGAAATCCTCGGTATCGGGCTTTCTCCCCAGGATCCTAGCGTTTGGTCAAAGACCTATGGTGTTTATTTGAAAGACAAGGTTACGTTGTGCGCTACCGACGATTTGCCTTTGGTCAGGGCGATAAAGGGCTTTGAAACAAGAGATGAAATTTTATTTATCCGAAATGAGGCGAGACCCAATGGTCTATGGGTTAATGTGAACGGCGTGCCTCTTGGGGATGCCGAAGGCAATCTAAGGGGCGGGCTGGTTGTCGTGAGAGATGTGACGGAAGAAATGGCATCCCAAAAAAGATTGGCTGCTCAATTCGCTGTGAGCCATGCACTTGAGAACTCGGAAACAATAGAGGAAGTAAATCGGAAAATTTTGACTGGCATTGGAGAAGCTTTTGGCTGGGATGCCGGTGCACTCTGGTATGTGAGTAAATCCGAAGACTGCCTGGAATGTGCACAGTGGTGGCAGGCAGCGCACACGCGGCTGGATGCGTTTGGGCAGGCGACTCGTTCTCTTCGTTTAGAAGAGGGAGAGGATATTCCGGGGAGGGTATGGCAAAACAAGATGTTGGCGTGGACGGCAGATTTGTCCCAAAGCAACTCTTTTCGAAGGATACGTTGGGCCTTAGATCACAATCTGCGCGGTGTGGTGGCATTTCCTGTTCAAGTGTCCTCTAAAATTCTTGGCGTCATTGAGTTTTTTGCAACAGAAATCCGGCCAATGGATGCGCGTGCATTGGAAATGCTGGAAGCTGCCGGGATGCAGATTGGGCAGTTTGTTCAAAGAAAAAGAGCTGAGAAAACCGTTGTTGAACAGCATGCTCAGATTGCTGCCTTATCAAGGCTCATTGCAATGGGCGAAATCGCTACAA
The DNA here is from genome assembly GCA_016207775.1 of Deltaproteobacteria bacterium. GTDB lineage: Bacteria > Bdellovibrionota > FAC87 > UBA2466 > UBA2466 > JACQOU01. The sequence continues at coordinate 2,431 of JACQOU010000395.1, read as the reverse complement.
GTGTTGCGCACGAGATAAGCCGCCCTCTGGCTCTTATCTATAGTGACTCCCATAAGCTTCAAAAAATCAGTGAAAAATCTGAGCTTCCTACCCAACAACGGGCTCATCAGGTGGCTGCCACCATCGGCGAGAACGTGGAGCGAATAAAAACCGTCATGCATTCTTTGTTGGATTTTGCCAAGGGGTCGGAAAATGACCCTCTGGAAAAAGCCACTTTAGGGAGACTGATGCAGGAAGTGCTGGATTTGTGCCGCTATCGTTTTGAGACACACAGTATTGACTTGTTGGTTACCGCAGAACCTGCCGATATTTCGCTCGAATGTCGTACAGCTCAAATTAGGCAAGCGCTTGCTGGCCTTCTTGAAAATGCTTACGATGCAGTTAAAAAACTTGCAGTAAAATGGGTGAAAGTGGATGCAAGGGAAAAGGGTTCCTTTGTAGAGATCCGAATAACGGATAGCGGTAAAGGGATTAAGCCCGAAGCGCGTGAAAAGCTCTTCACGACGTTCTATTCGACAAAAGCGCCTGGAACGGGAAGAGGAGTTGGGCTCAGGAGTGCGCGGGAAATTGCGGAGAAACACGGTGGGACGCTTGTCATAGATACTGAGAACCCGAATACCAGTTTTGTTCTTAGCTTACCAAAAACATCCCTGATCTCCGAAGTGGGGCTGAAGGAAGCAGCCTAGCCCTCCTTTTTTCGTTAGTAGCTCGAAGAACGCAAGATGTCCGAAGAACGCCTTTGTTATTTTGGCTTGCTACGGTAATATTATCCGGATAAACTTCCTTTATGAGGCGTATTGTCCGCAGGCTTCTGGATATCAGGCTGCCAAAATCGAGGTCGGCTTTTCTATGGGGTCCCAGAAAGGTGGGAAAGACTTATTGGATAAGGGAGTATTTCAAACAGCCTAAAGTCAAAATCATTGATCTCCTGCAGTCAGACGTGTTTGCAGAGTTCGCCTCACAGCCCCATCTCCTTAGGGAGCGCTGGAACGGGGAGTTCACCGTAATCGATGAGGTCCAGAAACTTCCCCCGCTGCTTGATGAAGTGCACTGGCTGATTGAGAACAAACATGCCCAATTTCTGCTCACCGGGTCGAGCGCAAGAAAGCTACGTCGCGGGCACGCGAACCTGTTGGGTGGCAGGGCTTGGCGCTATGAGATGGGCCCGCTGTCTTTCCAGGAAGTGCAGGGCTTCGATATCGAGGAGATCATGGTGCGAGGCCTCTTGCCCCCTCACTTTCTTTCTGAAGATCCTCTGATGGATCTCCGTTCGTATGTGGCCGACTATTTAAAGGACGAAATCGCCATTGAGGCAGCCGAGCAGAACCTGCCTGCCTTTGCAGATTTTTTGCGCGTTGCTGCTCTGACGAACGGAGAGCTCATCAATTTCTCAAATCTTGGCAGAGAAGTCGGGGTTAGCCCAAAAGTGGCTCGTTCCTACTTCGAGATCCTAGAAGACACCCTGCTGGGCGCAAGACTTAAGCCTTGGACCAAGGCCAAGAACCGACGCATGATCCAGACAGAGAAGTTCTATTACTTTGATGTGGGACTGGCCAACTACCTGGCCAAGAGGACCCCCAAGCTAGGAAGTTTTGAATTCGGGAAATCCTTTGAGCATTTCATACTAATGGAGTTGTTGAACTACGGAAAATATCGCAATCCAGAGCTTGAGATTACCTTTTGGCGTACTTCAACCTCGCTTGAAGTGGATTTCATATTGAACAACATGGAGGTTGCAATTGAGGTGAAAGGCAAGTCACGTGTGACGAGCACGGACCTCAAGACGATCTCGCTACTGAATGAGGAACATCGGCCAAAAAAGGCGCTAGTTGTTAGTCTTGAACGAGAAATTCGTAGGGTAAGCCGTTCCATCACTATTTGTCCCTACAAAGTTTTTCTGGAAGAACTGTGGGCAGGCGATTTGCTGTAGGAAAACAGTTAAGGCTTCTTCTGAAGTACATGTTCCAAGCAAACGATTTTCCTGTCAGGGTAAGGATACTGATAATTTCGAAAGACAATGCTGGGCCCATTTTCTTCCCACGAGAAATAATAGCGAATCCCTTCTATCACGTTGGTCAGGACAATGATTCGACGATTATCGGAAAATTTTCTTTCGAAGAGGGAGGTCTCGCTGAATGGAAATTCATGGACTCCTTCATCACACCCTTGATCCGGAATGCAATACGGCACTTCAATAGTTCCGAGCGTTTCTTCCAGACGAACCCGTGCGGTTTCGGGTTCTGGGGGTATCGTCCCACCAGCCAGCAGGACATTGTACTTGCCTAAAATTGCTGAGATAAATGCTTTCGTCTCCAGAGGTTCACCGGGGCTTTTAGTGAGAGCTGCAACCAGCTGGGTATTTCTGCAATCTTTGTCTATGCAATCTTCTGATGTGATTTCCTGATATCCGTCAAAACTCTTGTATGCAATG